>NZ_DJGY01000069.1:0-255931 GCF_002435675.1 Acetobacterium sp. UBA5834
GAGGCTTGACAATATAGGAAGGGTATGGAAATAATATTATTATATTCAAGATATTCTTGGCTAAGGTCGCAGTTAGAATCAGTAATAATGATCGGTTTCATAAACAATTTTCTCCATAGTTTCATTAGTTTGTTTGATTTTTAAAGAAAAGATAAAAACGGACGACTGTACTAAAAATTTGGCAAAAAAAACAAAATTAACAATCATGAGGAATAGTCTTGTCATTAAATATAATTTAATTTAGTCGCTTGAAGTTCTTTGTTGTCGCAGCTCCAATATGTTGGATGTGAAAAAAAGTAATACAGACGTCCGAATTATGTTAAATTATAGGCGTAAAAGAATTTATTGTCAACAGATAACAATAAAGTATTAAATAAATAAAGATTCTCCTCAAATGCAAAGAATGACTTGACAAAGGTTGACAAAATAATATAATAGTATTTGTCGGACGCTTGTACGAAGTATGGATGGGAGCAACGTTATGAGGAATGAAATGAAAAGAACAAATCAATCGGAGCGAATCTTACAAACTGCATTTGAGTGTATTTCATCAAAAGGCTATGCATCCGTTTCAATGCGTGATATTGCAGATGAGGCAGGGGTTGCACTGAGCCAACTGACCTATCATTATAAAAATAAAGATGGGTTGTTGACAGAAGTAATAAAAATGATGATTCAGGAATACCTGCTTGAAGTAGAAGAGCATTTAAAAAAAAGATCGACACCAAAAGAAAAATTATCTGAACTGATTGCATATTTCCAGGGAATGTTAGCGGAAAATCCCAAACTGTTTAAAATGTTTTTTGATTTTACGAGTATGTCACTGTGGTCAGCTCAATTTAGCCAGTTGCTTCAAAATCTTTTTGATAATTTGGTAAATCTGATCGAAAAATATATTCTAAATGACATACCATTAAAAAGCAATCTGCGCAAATATTCACCGAAATCTATTGCAAGAATGCTACTGGGAGCTATGTTTGGAACGGTAATACAGGTTATTTTAGATCCTCAGGAAAAAGAAATTCCAGAAGCTTTAAATGCAATTGAATTATTATTTTAGCGTTTGATAGCGTGAACGAGTGGTGATATTCTTTTCCAGATCTTTCAGCTTAAAGTAGTGAAACGAGGGGGACGAGGTAAAAACTGAAATGGTCCCCCCAAAATAGCCAATCAAATTTGCTGAGAACTGAAGCATCAAAAAATAGATTGTATACAAAAAAAATCATTTTGTTTAGCAGGTTAATTTTTTTTACAATCGAATTAATACGGACGTACGAATTATAAAGTATATCAACAAGAATATTAAAATATTTTGAAATGGAGTGATAAACGATGAATAAAAAGACAGTTGTTGAAAATGCGAAAGTATATGGATTAAAAAAGGTAATTACCTATCTCGATTCTGATCCTGATAGGAATATTCCCAAGATTATAAACTGGGCTGAAAAATATGATAAAAATGGCATGTTGGATAATCAGATAAAAAAAACGCGCGAGGTGTTGTCAGATAAAAATAGCAATTGGTATCAGCTGACAAAAAGTCTTTGGAGCGATATCGATGACGGTGTACGTAAAAAATTATTTGAGAATTTTATTGTTAATGCTTCAATTGTTGGAGGTCAAAGGCAGGAAAAATCTCGAATAGAAAATAATTGCAATGTGCCTTGGGCAATTTTAATGGATCCTACTTCGGCATGTAATCTTAAATGTACTGGTTGCTGGGCTGCAGACTATGGCAATAAAATGAATATGAGTTATGAAACACTCGATAATATAATTGGACAGGGTAAAGCATTGGGGACATATATGTACTTATATTCCGGCGGTGAACCTTTGGTTCGCAAAGATGATCTTCTAAAACTTTGTGAAAAACACAGTGATTGCGTATTTTTGGCCTTTACCAATGCAACTTTAATTGATGAATCCTTTGCTGAGGAACTTCTAAGAGTAAAGAACTTTGTTCCGGCAATTAGTGTCGAAGGATTTGAAGAAGAAACAGATTTTCGTCGTGGTAAGGGCACCTATGCTGCTGTAACGGAAGCAATGGAACTGCTGAAACGAAAAAAACTGCCGTTTGGTATTTCATGTTGTTATACCAATAAGAATACAGAAATTATTGGCAGCGAAATTTATTTTGACGATATGATTGCCAAGGGGGCAAAATTCGCCTGGTTTTTTACCTATATGCCGGTTGGTGTAGATGCAGCTCCAGAGTTAATGGCAACAGCTGAACAACGTGAATTTATGTATCATCAAATACGCAAATTTAGGGATAGCAAGGCCATTTTCACACTAGATTTTTGGAACGATGGTGAATATGTAAATGGATGTATAGCAGGCGGACGAAATTATTTACACATCAATGCAAACGGAGATATTGAACCCTGTGCATTTATTCATTATTCAGATTCCAATATCCACGAGCATTCTTTAATTGATGCCTTTAAAAATCCTCTATTTATGCAGTACAAAGAAAACCAACCGTTTAACACTAACCATTTGAGACCGTGTCCGTTATTGGATAATCCCGAAAAACTTGAAAAAATGCTGCTTGTTTCCGGTGCGAAATCAACTGAAATGCTACACCCGGAAAATGTTCAGCACTTATGTGGTAAATGTAAAACTGTTTCAGAAAAGTGGGCGGCTAAAGCAGAACAACTCTGGAAGGTTTCGATATAGATAAAAAATAAGACACCATAGTCAAATTGCGGGCGGGTTAGATTTGACATTATCGAACTCTAAAACTTAATAGAGGGAAGGGCAAAGCAAAGATGAATTCAGTAATAATTTGCTTAATAATCGTCATACTTATGTTATTGCGACCGGAATCAAAATAAATAAGCAAGGTGAAAATAAATGGAGTTTATTGATTTAATATTATACTTTGTAGTGTATTCTTTTATGGGATGGCTGATGGAAACCGCTTTTGCTGGCGTTATTGAGAGAAGATTTGTAAATAGAGGTTTTTTGATTGGACCATTTTGTCCGATTTATGGGTTTGGGGCAGTGCTGATTATCCTATGTTCTGTATGGTTAAGGGGGTTTTTGGAAAATAATCTAACATTTTTGGTTATCAGTATCATCATGGCGATTGTTCTGACGACGTTACTGGAAATGATTGTAGGAGCAATGCTGGAGAAATTAATGAACCGCAAATGGTGGGATTATGGCGATAAGTTGCTAAATTTCCATGGTTATATTTGCTTGCAATATTCATTACTATGGGGAGTGTTAGCGTTTCTGACGATTGCGGTAATTCATCCATCAATTTTAATATTAGCTCTAGCTATACCACTAAAGTTGAAGATATGGGCAACAATTATTGTTCTCTTATATTTTTTCATCGATACAACAAAATCAGTCATGAGTTTGGTCGACTTGAGAAAGGCTGTTTTAAAGAACTCAAGCATTTGGGATAATAAATATTTTGAAAAGGTTGCGAACTATTTAAATTTGTAGTGCACTAAGGGGAACTGTCTACTATCTATTGCACAAATTTCAAGAAATTATATGTAAATTAGAGATATAAAAATTTTGAAAATGACGATAAAATGGGATTTTTATAAATATTTCAAGGATATCAATGAATTAAGATGTACCAATGTAAGAAGCATTTTGGAATAGAAAGGATAATCAAGATGAAGTCAGATTTAAGTAATGCTTTAAAAAACATTTTTTTAGGAGGTGTTGGTGCGATTGCCATAACCGCTGAAAAATCAAAAGAATTAGTTGATCAATTGGTAGTAAAGGGGGAAATAACCATAGAGCAGAGAAAAGTATTAAATGAAGAACTAAAAAGAGAGTTAAGAGAAAAGGTAAACGATGCAGCTTCGGTAATAAAGACAAAAGAATCTGCGGAAACAATTTCAGAATATATTGATCAGATGAGCCCTGAAGAAATTCAATTATTAAGAGATAAACTTGATGCATTAAAAGAACAGAACATAGAACAAATATTTGAGACACCGTTAGAAGGTGAGGGGTGTGAAGACAAAATTCCAAACTGATAGGGGAAGAAAGAGCCAGATTGAGATAAGGCTAACAGAATTGCTATAAATTGATTGTCTTAGGATGGAGATAACAATGGAATCTGAAAATGAGAAGCAACTACTTATAGTAAATACTGTTCAAAACAAAAAATATAATTCATATAAGGGTGAAATAGGCTCTGAAGTTGCTAATGTTATTGATAGGAACTTTCATGCTGATAAACCAAATACTAAATGGCTTACAGATATAACAGAGTTCTTAGATGAGGGAAAGGGAGCAATCCCTTTTCTTTAATCGATTATCGATGGCCGGGATGGATAGAACGAATTGAAGATAGCGGATTAATACGATCCATGTCAAGGAAAGGTTGTTCCCCTGATAACGCTGCTTGTGAAGGTTTCTTCGGTCGCCTGAAAAACGAAATGTTCTATGGCTATTCATGGTCGGGTGTTTCAATCAATCAGTTCATTGATTTGTTAGATAAATATATTAGATGGTATGCTGAAAAACGGATTAAGATTTCCTTAGTGTGGAATGAGTCCGTTGGATTACAGACGGAGTCTGGGTTTGGTCGTTTAGGTCCAAAAAAACGTCCGCACCCCCTAATTTGGAGGTTTTAAATATGGGATTTTTTGATTTAGTTTGGAAAGTGGCAAAAGGTGCAATGGATAGTTCTTCAATCGGTAGTTCATCTCTACGTTCAGCCGCAGAAAATTCAAGCTTGAATACTCCGAGTGTTTATGAATTATGTTATCAAGGTCAACTGATGAAAGTTGGTAAAGTTGAAGATGGTTTGAGAAAAAGGTTCTGTGATTACTATCGTGGCAAAAACGGAGGTACTGCATATTTAAAATATATTGATGAAACTAATCGCGATGGTGTATTTGCTAAGTGGAGAAAGTGTGAAAGAAATCAATGTCGAGCTTTAGAAACTCAAATGTATGATGCGGCAAAAGCTAGGGGCGAAGAGTTGCCGTGGTCTGATAGAAGATAATTTTGATGATTATGTGGGAGTTCATTGATTGGTTATTGTTCAATATTACAATTACTAGAACATTTTAGCGTAATAATACAATTTAGCGTAATTCGATATACGCTAAATTGTATTATTTTTTACGTTCTTAGACAAAATTAAATAAAAAGAAATAATTAAGCGATCTGATAGTGATATCGGTCGTTTTTATTTTTGGGAAAACTTCCGGGATATAAGTATTTCCACATGAATCCTAAGTCGTCAAAAAACTCAAGGGCTTGATGAATAAAAATAATTTATAGAAGAATTACGACTTGTGCGGTATAATAATATGCAAATAATTTAATAAAATCAACTTTGTATTTATGATCTAAAAATCAGCCAGGCGCATAAAGGAGTTTAACATGTATCTTGTTAATCGGGAAAATAAGCAATCGAAAAAAATAGAGCCGGTGACCTTCACTTCTCTGGGCTTAAAAGAACGCGAAGACCTGCAGGAATGGATTGTTCGTGAGCCGTTAATCCTCGGTGAAGAATTGCTGATTATTCAAAAAGAGTTCGCCGGCTTTTCAGACACCAATGAGCGACTTGATTTGCTGGCGATTGACCGCAAGGGGGAACTGGTCATCATTGAGAATAAACTCGATGACACCGGAAAGGATGTCACCTGGCAGGCCATGAAGTATGCGTCTTATTGTTCGACACTCGGTAAAGAGGGAATCCGCAAGATTTATCAGGATTATCTGAACAAAACGGAACCGGGAATTGCGGCCGAGGATCGGATCTGTGACTTTTTGAATAAATCGGATTTTGATGAGGTTCAGTTGAATCACGATTTAGCCCAGCGTATTATCCTTGTTGCCCGGGAGTTTCGCAAAGAAGTGACCTCTACTGTTTTGTGGGCCAGAAAATTCCGTATTCAGATCCAATGTATTAAAGTAATCCCCTATATATTTGAAGGCCATTTGCTACTGGACACCGAGCAGATTATTCCGGTTAAAGATGTTGCCGACATCATCATTTCATTGGATGAGAAAGCCCATGACGAAATCGCCACGGGTGCTGAAATTGCTGAGCGGGAATTAATCCGTGACCGGTTCTGGCGGGAACTGCTACTCCAGATGAATACCCAATCGTCGCTTTACATTGGAATCAATACCGAAGCCAATCATTATGATCATTGGTTGTCAACCGGGGCAGGGATGGGTGGTTTGTCCTATACGTTTGTGATTACCAAGAAATATGCAGCGGTTGAACTGGGAATTAATAAAGCATCACAGGAAGAAAATAAAGCAATTTATGATGCCTTGGTAATTAATAAGGAGACTATTGAAACAAATTTTGGCGAGGCATTAAGCTGGCAACGACTGGATGAAAAGAAAATGTCAAGAATTACCTGTATTTTAGACGGGGTAAACATTTTTAATGATGATGATTGGCCTAAAATCAAGGAATTCTTGATCAGTAAGATGATTCAATTCAGCGAGACCATGAAGCCGTACATAGCAAAAATAAAGCCGGGGATGTAGATGCTGGCCCACTGACCTAGTAACGGGGTACGCTCAAAGGGCTCTCTTTATTTGCAAAAACTAATGAAATAAGAACACGATGAAAGGAAGATTAATCCGTGAAAAAACTCAATGATTACCTGTACGCCGGTGATACCGTGCTGAAGATTCTGCAGCGGTATTCTGAGGATTTAAAAAAGTCGGCGATTGCCAACGATAATCCGATCGATCTTTGGCATTGTAATTTTTTGCTGCAAATTGCCGAACTGCTACAGCACAATGACTTCCTGGCTTCGCAATCCCAGCGGATTCGGGAATTCTATAAACTGATGGCGACTGACTATCCGTTTCTGGCCTTTACCTTTAAGGGGCGGATTAAATCACTGATTCGGGCTGAAGCCAAATTCAATGGTTACATTGTTGAATATATCTATGACTATTATAAAAATTGCGGCGATTACCCGTCGCTGCCTGAACTAAAAAACGCCTTAAACCGGTTTCGGGATCTGATTGCTTATCGGATTGTGATTTCACTACCTAAGTGTCACCTCAAACCCGGACAGACTATCGCCGATGAAGAAATAAACTATCTCTATGATGTGGCCAACAAGCTGCCGGGTTTTTTGGAGGAGCGGGGCTTTACCGCTGAATTGTCAGCGCTGAGTGATCAGAAAAAATCACTCTTATTAAAAGAAAATGTCGGTCCCTACTATCGGGATTATATTGCCAATGCCGAGGCCAGTGGTTATCGTTCCCTGCACATTACCTTTTATGATAACATTGCCCGGTGCTATGTGGAAGTCCAGTTGCGCACCAAAGAAATGGACGATTTCGCCGAAATTGGGCCAGCCAATCATTTAGGTTACGAAAAACGCCAGGAAAGCGAGCGGGCTCGCCGGGCGGCCATTCCCCAGGGCGAAAACATTTATTTTGATGAAGCCTATGAACGAGGGATCTGCCTGCAGCAGCTGGAACTGGCAAAATTGGATGTCAATATGTTTTCAGCCATGGACAATTCCCTGATTAATGATGGCTGTGGTCTCTTTCGGGGCCGCTTGATTCTGCCCTATGAACATCTGTCACGGTTTCAGAATGACCTGATTGATTAGTTTGGCTGAGAGCCGGGGCCGACCAGTTACGTGGGGTAAGTCTTTTGGCAAGCGCTGACGGAGTCACTCCCTAGTCAGAGGGTCAGATAATCCCTGATCAGAAAGGCCAACTGAAGCTGGAATTTTTCATCCATCGTCACCAGCTCCATCTGAAGGATCTGGCGAATTTTTTTCATCCGGTAATTAATGGTGTTGCGGTGGGTGAAGGAGGCTTCAGCCACCGCCTGAATACTGCCGTCATATTCGAGGTAAAGTCGCAGCGTTTTTGTCAGCTGGGACTGGGGATCCTGGGTTTCCAGTCGACTCAGGCTGTCATCGGCCAGGTTGGCCAGCAAAGCCGGATCGGGCACTGCAAAAAAGATTTTGAACAGCCCGAGATCATCAAAATGACACCAATGCGACCCCTGCTGCCGGGCCACCTTTAGGGCAAAAAGCCCTTGCTGGAAACTGACGTGGAGGCTGGAGAGGCTGGTAGTCAGAGCACCGATGCCAAAATAAACCGGTTCGACGGGAGGATTTATGGGGATGGTTGCAACGTCGGTTGTGGCGGTGCGGAGAGCGGCGTTGTCGGGTTTTAAAAAAATAAAGACAAACAGCTCCTGGAGCCGAAAGTGATAACAGTGAGGAGCTACCTGGCGCAGCTGCTCCATCAGGCGATCCGGGCGATCTGGGGTGGCAGTGACCATCACCTGATAGGGAAGATCGGTTTCATAACCCAGGCTGTTTAGGGTGTCAATGGCACCTTCGGGATCGTCGGGATGCAGTAGCAACCGAGAAAAGGCCATGGTGGTGCGATCTTCCTGATAGGACTGCATAAAGAGACGGTTACCATAATCCTGCATAATGGCGGACAGATGGATTTTCCAAGGCATCGCAAAAAGTGGAAAATGGTGCTCATTGCACAAAGCGATGACGGCGGCAGAAATGGTCTCAACAAACAGATAGCGGCCGGTGTTGAGGATCAGCCCGGCGCTTTTTTGGGCAATCAACCGGGTGATAAAATCATGGAGCCAGCTGTCGGAATCACAACTCATACCGGTGGTAATGATCAGTTCGCCGCCCTTTAGGAAATCGGTGGTGGCACTGTCCTCGGTAAACTGGACCCAGTCGATGGGGGTGTTCAGGCCGGTGGCTCCAGCCAGTAGCTGGAGCTGGTAGGTTTTTTGGGTGGCGTGGAATAAATCGGCTAAAATAATGGCCATTTGGTCTACCTCGATCCAAGCTTAGTGACGTGGTGAATGCATAAATATCTCAGGTGCTGGTTCAAAACCATGGTGCTGATAAAAACCATGGGCATCAGCGGTGACGAGAAGACCATACAACCCCCTGAAATCGGAATCGGTTGTGATGAATTCCAGCAGCAGCCTGCCCAACCCCTTGCCCCGGTGGGCTGCGTCAATAATAACATCACAGATATAATAGGTGGTTGCAAAGTCAGTGATCACCCGGGCAAATCCAATTTGCTGATGATCCTGATCAAACACCCCATAACAGACTGAATGGTCAATGGCTTTGATAATCGTTGCTTCAGAACGATCCGGGGCCCAGTAGGTCTGCCGCATTAAGTTCTTGATGTTTTCCAATTGTAGTTTGGAGCGATCTTTAAGGATTTGATAGTCTTTTGGCATTATGTGTCATCCTTTCGATTCTATTGGTTTTCTTCAGTATACTAAATGGGCTTTGGTCTGTCCAGCACAAGCTAGTCAGTCAGCGGCCTGTGCAAAAGAAATTAAAATTAGCCGTAACCATTAATCGGTTTGATTCAATAATTGGTCAAAAAAGGGGTATAAAAAAGACGTACCGAAAAAATACAGAAGAGGTGAGTTTTATGAATCGACTAACACAGGCCTGGATCGGGATGATCCTGTTAATCGGCACGTTGGTAGTAAACAGTTTTGGCGCTTTTGGGGTGTTCAATGGGATGTCTCAGCGGGATATTTCAGATATGAACGGGACCCTGATTACCCCGGCGCCGTCAACTTTCAGTATCTGGAGTGTGATTTATGCTTTGTTAATTGCAGCCGCCGTGGTGATGATTGTTAAAAACAAGGAGGCGTATTATGGCCAGGCGATTGAGGGCATCAGTAAACTATTCTGGCTGACAAGTGGCTTGAATATGCTCTGGATTGTTGTTTTTTCCTATAACCTGATCGGCGTCTCGGCGCTGGTGATTTTAGCCTTTGCCATTACCCTGACCTTGCTGATCTTACAGCTGGGTAAAATCCAGACTGCCAGTCAGTGGCTGCTACCGGCCGCCTTCGGGATGTATACCGGCTGGCTGCTGATTGCCACGGTGGTCAATATATCCTCCTGGCTGGTCAGCATCGACTGGCAGGGCTTTGGGATTGCCGCCGATGTCTGGGGAATTATTATACTGATTGTGGCTGTGGTAGTGGCGGCGGGAGTTACCCTGATCACCAAAAATGCCATTCTGCCGGTGCCGGTGGCCTGGGGATATTTCGGCATTTATCAATCTTTAACTTCAAGCGATGGTTTTGCTGGCGCCTATCCAGCGCTGGCGATGACCGCCTTGGTGGGGATTGGGGTGCTGGTCGTCATGACCGGGGTCCAGTTTTATTTAAATCGTTGGCGGCTGATGCCGGTGGTCAGCGCCGAGGCGACCTGAGACAGCAGCCGATCAGCACTATTTTAAAATCGTTAGCAATAATCAGCTGGATCCCCGCCACCAGAATAAGGGCGGGGAATCCGGTTTTTTTTAATTAGCAATGGGGTCAGTGCTCAATTTAGCTATTCAGCACAAACAATATCCGATAGTTTAGGCTGGTTGGCCATTGCACCTGGGTTTGGATGTGCTATAATAACAGACATAAACAAGACAAGGAAGTCGCTTCCCGGTCTTGTTTTTTGTTTTTGTGAAACCGCAGGCCAAAGCAAGGGTGCTTTGATCGCTGCGTTTCCCAGATACCCCGACAGCTAAGAAATGAGGAGATTGAAATGTTAAAAAATGCCTTACCAGAAATAATTACTGAACAGGTCCCCGGGCCCAAGGCCGCGGCGATCATTGCCCGCCGCGGCGAGGCCATCCCCGGGGCCATCAAATGTGTCTATCCGCTGGTCATCGAGAAAGGTGCCGGTGCGATGGTCGAAGATGTCGACGGCAATCGCTTTGTCGATTGGGTTGGCGGGGTCGGGGTGCTGAACATCGGCTATTCCCATCCCGAAATTGTGGCGGCGGTGAAAGCCCAGTCCGAAAAATATTTTCATGGGATGTTCAATATCGTCACCCATGAGGGCTATGTGGCGCTGGCAGAAACCATGAATACCATTGTCCCGGTGCAGGGCGCTGAGAAGATGACCTTTTTTGCCAACAGCGGTGCTGAAGCCGATGAAAATGCGGTAAAAATTGCCAAAGCCTTTACCAAACGCCCCAATATCATTGTCTTTTCTGGAGCTTTTCACGGCCGCACGATGCTGACGATGACGATGACCTCGAAAAAAGCTTATGCCCATGGTCTGGGGCCTTTTCCCGATGGCGTTTATCGGGCCCAGTTTCCCTATCTTTACCGCAACCCGGCAGGGATGAGCCCGGCGGACGCCATTGCCTATTACACCGACAGCATCTACCGGGTCTTTGAAGAGGCATCTCCGGCCGAACACGTGGCGGCGATTGTGGTGGAACCGCTTCAGGGTGAGGGGGGCTTTATTCCCGCCCCGCTGGAGTGGATCAAGGCCGTCCGCAAAATCTGCGATGACAAGGGCATCTTGCTGATTGCCGATGAGGTTCAAACCGGCTTCGGCCGCACCGGCAGGATGTTTGCTTCAGAATACTGGCAGGAGGTCGGAGCGGCGCCGGATATTATCACCACCGCCAAATCAATTGCCGCCGGATTGCCGCTGAGTGCCATCACGGCCCGAAAAGAAATTATGGAATCCGTCAAAGGCGGCACCATCGGTGGCACCTATTGCGGGAATCCGGTGGCCTGCGCTGCAGCCCTGAAAGTCATCGAAATCATGAAACGGGATCATCTGGATCAACGGGCCCGGGAAATTGGCGCCATCGCCACGGCCCGCTTTAACAGCTGGCAGGATACCTACGCAGTGATAGGTGATGTCCGGGGCCTGGGGGCAATGATCGGAATTGAATTTGTCAAAGACCGCACCAGCAAAGAACCCGACCCGGAACTGGTGGCAGCGATTGTTAATGAAGCTGCCCAAAACGGCCTGATCATCGAAAGTGCTGGCGTTTACGGTAACGTCATCCGTTTCTTGGCACCGCTGGTGATAACTGACGAACAACTGACCGCTGGTCTCGATATTTTTGAAAAAGCGATCAGCAAATGTGTGTAAAGCAACGGCAATTGGCTATCAATTAAAAAGGCGAAAGCCGGAAAGGAGAAACGATGAAACAATTTAAAATTACTCCCCAGATATTGGAGTTTGACCACTGTCGTGAAGTGGCAGCGCATTTTCAGATTGGTCAGGGGGATCTGGTCTTTATCAGTGACCGCACCTACGAACACTATTTTGCAGACTCTATCGGAGAAGCGGCCTATCGGGTCAATTATCGTAGCTATGTCAAGGGTGAGCCTACCGATGTGATGGTCGAGGCGATAGCTGCCGACATCAAGGATTATCACTATACCCGGGTCTTTGCCATTGGTGGCGGCACCATCCTGGATGTCGCCAAGCTGTTTGCTTTAAAAAACACCGTGCCGGTGGTTGATCTGTTTAACAAAGAACTGGAAATCTTAAAAGTTAAGGAGTTGATTCTAATTCCTACCACCTGTGGCACCGGCAGTGAGGTCACCAATATTTCGATTCTGGAGCTAACCGCAATCAATTCCAAATTCGGGCTGGCTGTGGATGAACTCTATGCCGATTACGCCGTGCTGGTACCGGAGTTGCTTTCCGATCTGCCGATGAGCGTTTTTGCCACCAGCTCCATTGATGCCCTGATTCATGCCATCGAAGCCTATACCTCGCCAAAGGCCAGTGCCTTTAGCCGACTGTATTCGAAAAAGGCTATGGAAATGATTATCAGCGGCTATCAGATCATTGCCCAAAAAGGGCCGGAGGCCCGAACCCCGCTGCTTGGCGATTTTATGATCGCCTCCACCTTTGCCGGGATTGCCTTTGGCAACGCCGGTTGCGCCGCCGTTCACGCCATGAGCTACCCCCTCGGGGCAGTCTATCATGTTCCCCACGGCGAGGCCAACTATGCCATCTTTACGGCGGTTTATAAAACGTATCAGACCCTTGATCCCGACGGCGGCATCAAAGAATTGAATGCTTTTCTGGCCGGGCTGCTGGGCTGCGAAACCGCGGCGGTTTACGACACCCTCGAAGCCCTCCTTAATCATATCCTGCCGAAAAAAGCCCTGAGCGACTATGGCGTCATACCCGCCGATCTGGAGCGCTTTACCGAAGCCGTCATGACCAAACAAACCCGGTTGATGGCCAACAACTATGTGCCGCTCAATGAAGATCAGGTACGGGCGATTTATCAGCAGCTGTATTAGTTACTTTTGATGCGTTATCTACCGTACCGACCAATTATTATGGCCCCATTTCACGGCAGTTCGTCCTGGAAATCTATAAAATCTTTATTAAGCGCCGCAAACTGTAATCACAAACCGACACCAGTACCGACAATTGTTATATCATGTTGTTTGCATCAAGGCGAACAGTTGCTGAGAAGAAGTGATTTATTTACACTTCAGTAATTAGCGACTGTACGAATTGTAAGCAAACAACAGATTAACAATTGGTCGGTACGGCAGTTGAGCGCCCAACCTAAAGTTTGCATCGGCCAAAGATTTTGGCTAGCCGTTGATTTTAACCAGCGCTTAGGTTAAACTTAGCCTTAGAGAAAGTCGAGGCTAAGAGGATGGATTACCTGAATAAAAATATCTCAATCAATTTAAAAGCGATCCGCAAAGAAAAGGGCATGAGTATGGATGAGGTGGCCGAGCAGACCGGGGTCAGCAAGAGCATGCTGGGTCAGATTGAACGAGGCGAAGCCAATCCCACCATTGGCACCCTAGGTAAGATCGTCAGCGGTCTGCGGGTCGATCTGGCTGACCTGACTAGAACCCCGGGGGTGGGCGTTTATCAGGTCAACCGCGACCGGCTGCTGCCGTCTAAAGAGGTGCCCGGCCAGTATGCCGTCTATACCTATTTTCCCTATGAAAAGAACCGGATGTTTGAAATCTATGCCGTCGAAATTGAACCCGGGGCCTGCTATGTCAGCGGGGCCCATGGTCAGGGCACCAACGAGTACATTGTCGTCCACGCTGGTGAATTGACCCTGGAAGTCGACAATAGTTTTTACCAGGTCAAACAGGAAGATGCTCTCAGTTTTGAAACGGCCGTCAAACACATTTATTGGAACAAAGGCCAGGAGCCGCTTAAATTTATCATCGTGTTTGTCTTTAAACAGTAGCATCAAGGCCGTCGGTGCGTTTTTGCACCCCCTGTTATGGGGAAGGAAATGTGCAATATACTGCACATTCGCATCTTTTTTATTGGACTAAAACCCCTATATATAGCGTTTTATAAAAAAAATAAAATAAATACCTGATGTGTGTTGACAACATAATGCACACGTGTTATATTATAGATGTCAATTGACAGGACGAAGGCGTTCGCAACATGAGGATTCATGTTCCGGCGTTTTTTTTGTTTATCTGACAAACGATGAGGTTTGTCAGCACTATAATTTATGATGACACCAACAATCATTGCTTAGCTGGCGCAAACTGACAGCTAAGCTCATGGCATTTCAACGCCCAGCATTTTGGTATAAAAAGCGTATGAACAGGGAAAGGAATTTTGGAATGAAACTGAAAGACACCGGACTAACAAAAGAGGAACTCAAGCAAAAAGTTGATACCTATATGATCGAAACCTACGAACGGTTTGATTTTATCGCCGAGACCGCCAAAGATATGTACATCTATGATGAAAGTGGTGAGGCCTACTTGGATTTTTATGCCGGAATTGCCGTTAACAGCACTGGCAACTGCAATGACAAGGTCGTCGCTGCAGTTAAGGATCAGGTCGCTGATGTGATTCACACCTTTAATTATCCCTATACCATTCCCCAGGTGCTGTTGGCTGAAAAGATTTGTACCAGCATCGGGATGGACAAGATCTTTTTCCAGAACTCCGGGGCCGAATCCAACGAAGCGATGATCAAAATGGCCCGAAAATACGGAGTTGAAACCTACGGCCCACAGCGTTATAACATCGTCACTGCCCGGATGTCCTTTCATGGTCGCACCATGGGGGCCCTCAGTGCCACCGGCCAGCCCCACAACGCCTGCCAGATTGGCTTTGGCGAGATGACACCGGGATTTTCCTATGCTGAGTTTAACAACCTGCAATCTTTTAAAGATGCCGTGAACGACAATACCATTGCCATTCTGATCGAACCGGTTCAGGGTGAAGGTGGGGTGCATCCGGCAACGATGGAATTTATGCAGGGACTGCGGGCCCTCTGTGATGAAAAAGGCTTACTGTTGCTGCTCGATGAGGTCCAGACCGGCTGGTGCCGCACCGGGGCAATTATGGCCTATATGAATTACGGCATCAAGCCCGATATCGTCTCGATGGCCAAAGCCATGGGCGGAGGCATGCCAATTGGTGCCATCTGTGCTACCGCTGAAGTCGCCAAGGCCTTTACCATGGGCTCTCACGGTACCACCTACGGCGGCCACCCGGTTTCCACCGCCGCTTCGCTGGCACAGATCACAGAGCTCCTCGACCGCGACCTGGCTGGCAATGCCCGGGAAATGGGGGCCTACTTTATGGATCAGTTAAAAGGTCTGCCCAAGGTCAAGGAAGTGCGTGGTCAGGGCCTGCTGATCGGGGTCGAATTTGAAGACGGGGTTTCCGGTGTCGATGTCAAACATGGGGTGCTGGAGAAAAAACTGCTGATCACCGCCATCGGACAGAACATTATCCGGATGATTCCACCACTGATTGTCACCAAAGAAGACTGCGACAAGGCCTATGGCATTATCGAAGCAACAGTTAAGGAACTGATTAATTAAAAGCAGGTGTGGGCGATCACGGATCGCCCCTACAGGGCACGATTTCATGCAACTTAATAATTAAATATCTAAACAATGGGGTTTTTACAGCAAAACAGCTGGCGGTCTAAATTTTGACCGCCAGCAAGCGGCTGGAAGAACCCCGTTTTTTATTATAAAGGCTCATCAAAGTATAATTGCAATTTATAACTACGAACAAAGATTGCTTTGCTGTCGGTTTTCACAAACGATTCTGTAACGTGTAGGCGAACTGGCGATAGCCTGTCCGCCGTACAGTGTAAGAATTGTTTCGTGTAAAACTGGCAGCGAAGCGCATCGCAGTATTGTTAGAGAAGAAAACAAATCCCAAAACGAAAGGAGTGTATGATTCACAAGCGGAATCATACAAAGAAAAAATGAGTGAAAAAACAAACAAGTCAAAATTTGACAAAGTGTTGAGCACCAAAGACATTTTTGTACTGGCCTTCGGAGCCATGATTGGCTGGGGCTGGGTGGTCAACACCGGCATCTGGATTGAAACCGCCGGCGCCCTTGGTGCGGCGCTAGCCTTTGTGATCGGGGGCATCATGGTACTTTTTGTCGGCCTGACATATGCCGAACTGACAGCGGCAATGCCCCAATGTGGCGGCGAGCATGTCTTTAGTTATAAGGCCATGGGGCCGACCGGGTCGTTTATCTGTACCTGGGCGATTATTCTTGGCTATGTCAGTGTCGTGGCCTTTGAAGCCTGTGCTTTCCCGACGGTTATTCAGTACCTCAGCCCCAACTTCCTGCAGGGCTATATGTACACAGTAGCTGGCTTTGATATTTACGCCTCATGGGTAGCAGTGGGGGTTGTGACCGCCATTATCATTACCATCATCAATATTCTGGGCGCCAAAACAGCGGCCAAGCTGCAGACCATTTTTACCGCTTTAATCGCTGCCGCCGGGATTTTACTGATCGCTGGTTCGGTTATCAATGGTGATCCCGCCAACATTGCAGGCAATATGTTTGCTGGCAGCATTGAAAATGGCACGACCGCCCTGGGTGGCGTGCTGACGGTTGCAGTCATGACTCCATTTTTGTTTGTCGGCTTTGACGTGATTCCCCAGGCGGCCGAAGAAATTAATGCCGGTTTCAAGAAAATCGGTGGCATTATGATTCTCTCGATCCTGATGGCAGTGGCCTTTTATGCACTGATCATTCTGGCGGTCGCCTATGTGATGCCACTAAGTGCAATGGCCAATTCCACCCTGGTAACCGCTGATGCCATGGGCCTGGCCTTTAACAGCGCCATTATGACCAAGGTCTTGATTGTTGGTGGGATGGCCGGGATCATTACCAGCTGGAACTCTTTTTTAATCGGTGGCAGCCGGGCGATGTTCTCAATGGCCGAATCCAACATGATTCCACGGGTTTTTGCCAAACTGCACCCTAAATTTAAAACCCCCGTCCTGGCGATTGCCTTAATTGGCGTACTGTCGGTGATTGCCCCTTTCTTTGGCCGTAAAATGCTGGTCTGGATTGTTGATGCCGGTAGCTTCGGTGTCTGTCTGGCCTATGCGATGGTGTCGTTATCGTTTCTGATTCTCCGCAAAAAAGATCCTGACATGAAACGTCCCTATAAAGTTCGTTTCGGTACCTTTGTCGGGATTGTCGCTGTCGCCCTATCGGGCTTGATGACCCTGCTTTATGTGATTCCACTGCCTTTTGCGTCCACCGCTCTGGTGATGGAAGAGTGGATCATGGCTGGTGGCTGGGCGATCCTCGGGGTGGTCTTCTACGGTTACTGTAAGTATAAATATGGTAGTGAGTTTGGGGCTCATATGGACGTTGAATATGAAGATATCGACGACCTACCGGTCTTTTCTGGCCGGGTTGGCAGCGTGACGGAATAACCCCACCGGGATGCCGGAAGTTCGGTGAACTTAGCGCCCCGTTTCGCACGAAACAATTCTTGCTCTGTACGGCGGATAGGCTATTGCCTGTTCGCCTAGACGTTACAGAATTGTTTGTGGAAACGGAACGCTAAGTAATCATTGTTCGAGGTTTTAACAGTATCGAACAACAGCATGAAAGGAAAGACTTATGAATAGTTTTAGCTTTAAAATCCCCCAGGAAATTATCTGTGGGGTCGATAGTATCAAGAAATTGCCGGAGCTTTTGGCTAAGCAGGGGCTTAAGAAGGCACTGGTGATTTCTGGGCCCCATCTCAATAAGATGGGGGTGGTGGCCAAGATCACTGCCATTCTGGGGCAAGCCGGGCTGGCCTTTGACAGCTTTACCGAAACCGAAGCCAACCCCTCGGTGGAAACCGTCGATAAGGCGACCGAGGTTTTTTTAGACAGCAAGGCCGATTGTATTATTGCCCTGGGTGGCGGCTCACCCATGGATGTGGCTAAAGCAGTGGGCGTCCTGGCTCGGTTTGGTGGGACGATTGGGGACTACGAAGGGGCCGATAAGGTGCCCGGGGCGATTGTCCCGTTGATTGCGATTCCCACCACCGCCGGAACCGGATCGGAGGTGACGGCCTTTGCGGTGATCACCGACCGGGCCCGGAATTACAAGCTGACGGTGTTCAGTTATCAGCTGCTGCCGGCGGTGGCGATCCTCGATCCGACGCTGGTAATGACCACCCCGGAAAAGACCGCGGCAGCCTGCGGAATTGATGCCCTGGTGCATGCCATTGAAGCCTACCTGTCCAAGGCCGCCTCACCGTTTTCGGATGCCATGGCCGAAAAGGCCCTGGCGCTGATTGGGAAAAACATCCGCCCCTTTGTCGCCGACCGCACCAATCCCGAAGCGGCTGCGGCGATGCTCTATGGCAGCATGTTTGCCGGCATTGCTTTTGCCTGGGCGCGGTTGGGTAATGTTCATGCGATGGCCCATCCGCTGGGCGGCTATTTTGATGTCGCCCACGGCGTCGCCAATGCGGTGTTGCTGCCAACGGTGCTGGCATACAACGCCCTGGCTGATACCGGGCGCTATCAGACCATTTACGAAGCGATCAGCGGACGGAGCGCCGGGTCTGATTTTTGTCCCGAGACCCTGGTGGCAGCAGTGTCCAAGCTGACGACGGAGCTGGGAATTCCCCAAACGCTGACGGAAGTGGGCGTGACCGAGGATATGATCCCGGCGATGGCTGTGGATGCCATGAAAAGTGGCAACATTCTGGTCAATCCCCGGACCACCAGCCTGACCCAGATCGAAGATCTGTACCGTCAGGCGCTTTAGGAGGTTAGAAATGAATGAAATTGAACAAAAAATAAAACTGGTGGTGGAATCATCGGATTGTCCGCTCTATGCGCCGGGGGATGAGGTCATTTTTGACGGACCCCAGCTGGATAAAGACAACAGTGGAAATTTCTGCATGATGGCACTCAGTGCAGTGTTTCCTTTTGTCTATGCCGCCCGGAAAGGGGTCATTAACGAGGCCCCGCTTCAATGTCCGGATTGTGGGGAAGAGGTGGTATTCCGGATTTACAAAGCCTGATACCTCCCCCATGCATCGTAAAACAGCAGTGACGTCACCATTCGTCGCTGCTGTTTTTTTAGAACACCCCTTAAAATATAAATGATTATATTTTCTTTACCATCAGGTTGAAGTCGGTTATACTTTAAGCTGTCGGGCTGGCTTTGGGTCAGACCAGTATTGAGATTAGGAGCGAAAAATGTTTATTATTTTACTTAACTACATTAAATCAGTTGAAGCGGTGGACGCAGTGATCCCCGCCCATCTTAACTATCTGGAGCATTATTATCAGCTGGATAAATTTATCTTATCCGGTCGCAAACGGCCCCGGACTGGCGGGGTGATTCTCTGTCAGGCCCAGGATAAGGACGAAGTCTGGGCGATCATTGAAGAAGATCCTTTTTATCTTAAAAAGGTGGCAGCCTACGAAGTGCTGGAATTTCTGCCGACCAAAGCTGCGACCAGCCTGACTCCCTATCTGGTGTAACGGCCAGCAATAAAGAAACTCTAGCCCGCCCGGCTAATCAACCGGGCAGGCTTTTTTGGAGGCGGATTTTGGTCGATAATGAACAGAATGAGACAAAGAGGCGAATTCATTATCATAAAAACCCTAAAAACGAAGGGGTTCCGAAGCCTTTCGAAGCGGTTGAGAAGGGTTTTAACGGCTATAATAAGGGATTCGAAGGGGTTTTTTCCAAACTCCGTATATAAGAACAAAAAAATAAAATAACCAGAGCGTTTATTTACCCCCCCCAACCCTTTCGACCCTTTCGGAAAGCCCGGACCGGGCCAAAGTGAAAGTATGACGAAGTAGCGGAAAAAGTATGTAAGTGGCCTAGTGATAACAGAAATAAGGTTGTGCATCATCCCGTAGGGGCGGTCATTGACCGCCCGAAACCTTGATCTTAGACCATCGGCCAGCATGAAACAGAAATCATCTTGTAATTGACCTTTAAGCGGATTGGCGATCAGGTAGTCAATAACGGCAAAGAAACATTACCAAAGAGGGTGTGATATTGACATTACCTGGGCAATAAAGTAAAAGAGGGGATTGCCTACTGCCATAAATCATCGTATACTTTTTAGTAGGAAGTACAAATCAGTGAAGGAGGAACAATGAAAAAGTCAACGATCCTCAACTGGATGATGAGATGGAAGGATGGTGAGCGTGGTGGCGTTAGAGCATTTATTGAATCGGATTAAATTAAAAGAGGGGGCCGCATTGCCGGAAAAAGATGACTGGTTAATTGAGAACCGGCGCCATGCTCAGGAAATGATGAAAACCGGAACCTGGACCTATGTCGTTGGTTCAGATACGGTTTATTTCAGCGATGAATACTATCGCATTCTGGAAACGATTCCAGAGCAGCATCAAAAAAAGGCCGATTCCTATTTTCAGTTTGTCTGCCCGGACGATCGGGAAAAGCTGATCACCTCCCGGGAGGCGGCGCTAAAGGGCAGCGACCAGGAGTTGGAATACCGGATGATTACCGCCAAGGGCAATCTCAAATACGTCCGGGAAAAAACCAGAACCCTGCTGGATGATGCTGGCCAGCCTCAAAAAATCATAGGAGCCCTGCAGGATATTACCAGTGAGAAAATTATCGAGAACAGTTTGATCGAGTTGGGTGAGAACCTCAATCTCGGCCAGAAGGTGGCGGGCATTGGCAGCTGGAAATACAATGCGGTTAAAAACGAAATTTTCTGGTCGGATGAAATCTATCGGATCTATGATCTAAAACCCGAAGAATTTGGTGGTACCGTTATCGAATTAATGGACTTTACATATCCGGAGGATCGGGAGGTGTTGGCTGAACTGACCCGCAAGCGGCTGGCCCGGGAAAAATTTGATCTGCAATATCGGATTCAGCTAAGAAACGGTACCACGAAATACGTCCGGTTGGTGGGGGAGCCGATTAACAATAAAGATGGCTTAAACACTGATCTGGTCGGTACCATTCAGGATATCAGCGACATCAAAAAGCTGGAGAATGAAATTGGTTTTATTAAAAAAAATCTTGAGCAGGCCCAGCGGCTGGCCAAAATCGGCAGTTGGGAAATGGATGCGGTTTTGGATCAGAACTACATGTCAGCCGAGGCCCTGCGCATTTTTGGGATTACGGAATCCGAGTTCAAGGGCACCTTTGATGATTTTCTGAGCCGGGTTCACCCCGAGGATCGCAGCATTATCACCGACTCAACCTTCGGGGATCTGTCAGAAGAACCCTTTGAGCTGGCCTTTCGGGTCATTCACAAGGATGGATCGATTCGTGATGTTTTTCAGATTGTCGAGTTCCGGCTGGATTCGGCCGGACAGATTGCCCATGTCTATGGCACCATCCAGGATGTCAGTGAAAAAAAAGCTTACGAACGGGCCATTGCCAGCAAACAACTAGAAATCGAGAAAATTTCGCAGCGCTCCCGAATTTTGGTGCAGGAGTCGGGGGTGGTGTTTGCGATTATTTCCGAAGCGGGCATTATCAGCTATATCAGTGATACCGCCCGGAAGGTGATCAGCTATCATCCCGGGAGGATGAAGGGGCGCCTGATTTATGATTTTTATGAGCCGGATCAGGCCGAGGTCTTAAAAGCGATGATTGACACCGTTATCGCCGAACCGGAGCAGGTACAAACGGGGGTTATCAGCTTTGCCGGTCAGACCGATAAAGCCATCTACCTGGAAGTCCATGTCCGGAATTTTCTTAGCCATCCGACCATTGCTGGCCTGGTGCTGGATTTTCGGGATATCACCAACCGCATTGTGATGCAAAAGAAAATAGAAAAACTGGCCAACTATGATGAGATCACTGCGTTGCCCAAAGCCAGCCAGTTAAGAAAAGAGCTGGCCGAAAAATGTCGCCAGGCCAATTTAAAAAAATCCAGCCTGGTGCTTCTGATGCTGGACTTTGAGGGTTTTAAGGAGATCAATGATTCGCTGGGGCATCGGGTTGGACAGCAGCTGATTGTCCAGCTGGTCATGCGGCTGCGCGGTTTGTTTGGCAAAGATACCCTGATTTCACGGTATTCCGAGGATCAGTTTGCGATTGTCATCGAGGGACTGATTAATCTGGATGCCTATCAGGCCAGAGTGGCCGAAATCATCGATTTCTTTTACCGCTCCTTTAAAATCGAGGTCTATGAGTTTAATATCAATGTCAATGTGGGTGTCAGTGTCTACCCTCTGGAGGTAGAAGCCCAGGAGCTGTCGATGGATGAGCCATTGTCTGATGACGACATCAGTCGGACTCCTGACGAACCGGATGAGGTTGAGCAATTGATTCGTTATGCTAATATTGCCCTGATCTGGTCGAAAAAAGAGGGCCACAACCGCTACCAGTTTTATTCATCCGAGCTCAACATTCAGAATTACAAACAACTGCAGCTGCGTCATGATTTGCGGATGGCCCTTAAACGGAATCAGTTCATGGTTTTTTATCAGCCAATTGTGCGGATCAAAACCAATGATATTTTAGCCATTGAGGCACTGATTCGCTGGAATCATCCGGATTGGGGGATTGTTTCACCGGATGAGTTCATTTTTCTGGCCGAAGAAACCGGCGCAATCGTTGAAATGGGAAATGGATGCTTAAAAAAATCTGTGATGATCATCGCTATTGGCTTCAAAAAGGGTATCCACCGGTCTATATATCCCTGAATTTTTCCAGCATCCAGTTTTACGAACGCAATTTTGTCGAAAATATCCAGGATATTTTGGCCGAATATGAGGTCGATCCCAAATACCTGATCGTCGAACTAACCGAAAGCCTGCTGGTTGAAGACTCTCAAAAAGCCATTGATGACATTAAGAAATTACAGGCGGTGGGGATCAAAGTGGCCTTGGATGATTTTGGTACCGGCTATTCGTCGCTGAGCTACCTGAATCATTTTAATGTTGATATCATAAAAATGGATGCCAGCTTCATCAGAAACGTCATGCTCGACAGTAAAACGGCCATCATCGCCCAGGCCATTATCAATCTGACCAAGGCGCTGCACATCAAGCTGGTCACCGAGGGCATTGAAAACTGGGATCACCTGGCTTTCCTCAAAGAAAACAACTGCTTTTTGGGACAGGGCTATCTCTATTCGCGGCCGGTACCCTTTTTAAAAATCGATGAATTGCTGGAAAAAGGTAAATGTCGACCGCTACTGAGTCGAACCACGGCGAAATCCCAGGTTGAACGGCGCAAATATTTCCGCCAACGGTTTCGTAATTTTTTAATCACCGAGCTAACGATTCTGCGCATAAACGATAAACAGATGCATGTCGGCAATTCCCGGGTATTGGTTAAAGATATCGGTCCCGGTGGCTTGTGCTTTATTTCCAATATTCAATTTCCACTGGAACGGGATTTCACGTTACGCTTTGCAGCCACCCTGATGGGCGGCGAGATGACCGCCATTGGCACCCTTGTCCGGGTTGCGGAGCTTAGTGAAAGTCTGTTTGAGTACGGCGTCAAGTTTATGATGGATGAGCAGGAAAGTGAAGAACTGACCCGGCGACTCTATGAGCTCCAGGTAAAAATGAAGAAAAATATTCTTTTTGCTGACGGCAATTTTACTGATAAAACGGCCGAAGACTACTTTGACGAACTCACCGGTCGGCCCGCTAAGGTTGATTTCAGCCAATACCGTAAAAATCATTTTTAGGGATAAAAAAAGATGAACGTGATGTTCATCTTTTTTTGCCTCATGGCAACTGGGCAGCCAGAGGCTGCTGGGTTTCTAAAAAATCGACACAGAGAATGTATTTTTTGGCTGCCAGCCGAAAGACACGGGAATAGGTGATGCAGAGACTGCCGGTGGCCATTGACACATAGGGCTCGGAAATATAGGTGTCCTGTTTGCGCTTGATCAGATTATAATAAAAGTTTTTGATCGAATGATCAACACCCATTTTGGCCGAGTGAAAGACAAGCTTTTCGCAGGCCCCGATATTTTTGGCGCCCACCGTATCGCTGCACTGAATGCCGGATTCATCGAGGACATAGGCGCAATCCACGGCTTCGGCGCCCGTCAGGCATTTTGTCAGCTGGCCGTCAAACTCATCGGGGTGATCAACTACCGCCAGCGCCTTGATCATGCCATTGACGGTTTGGGTGTAGGCCAGACACTTCTGATTATAATCATCCAGCTCCTTTAGCAGCAGCGCCTTGTAGGCATCCACGACCTCAGCCGTTTTAGCGATCAGCTCGGCTTTGAGCACAAAATCATTGCCTGGTTTGGCAAAATAGAAGCCCTGAATGACCTGGCCGCCGAGTTTTAGCACCTGGATGGCTTCACTGCGGGTTTCCACCCCTTCAGCCACAATCAGGGCCCCAATCTTATTGGTGAGATTAACCAGTGATTTAAAGACCTCCTGTTTGTGGTAAATATGATCCATATCTTTTATAATCGAGCGGTCAATTTTGACAATGTCCGGCTTCAGCCCGGCAATCCGATCCATATTCGAAAACCCGGCGCCGACATCGTCCAGGGCGATCAGAAAGCCCTTGTTTTTGTAGGTGGTGACAAACTGGGTCAGGCCGCTGGTGTTTAAGGCCTTGGACTCGTTGATCTCGATGACGATATTTTTAGGACTGATGCCGCTCTTATCGACCTGGTCGCAGAGATAATTAGAACCCCCAACTTCATCAATGATGGCGGTGTCCAGATTGAGAAAAAGCAGCAGATCCGGATTGACCTGATAATAATCTAAAAAGGCGGACAGTACCGCATCACGGCAGGCCCGATCCAGGGGGATGGTCAGTCCGGCGGTATGGGCGGCAGAAAAAAGCTGCTGGGGCGGAATGGTTTTTTCCGCTCCGGGAATGATCCCCCGAATCAGGCCCTCCAGACCCAGAATTTTTTTCCCGGTGACAGACATGATTGGCTGAAAGTAAGCCACCAGGTTTTTCTGCTTGATGATTTGTGCAATATTAAAGGTTTCGTTGGGTTGGTTTGATTGTTCCAAATATTTTCTCCAGATTTGTACACGATCAAGTGTCATAATTTTTAGGCTAAGCTAATTGTACTGTTTTAAGCGGATTAATTCAACCTTTTTTACCGTCGCAATTCCGCTTTGGCAGGCTTTTTTAGACTATTTATGAAAACGGCCTTAATGATCGTGATGAATATGGTTGCAGCAGTGGCTGTGGACATGGGGCTCCAAATCCTTGGCTTTACGCAAGATAAAATCCTCATAGGTTTGATTAATCATCTCGTAGTTATCAAAAATACTGGGATTATCAATGTTATCGTGGAGAGCCTTAAGCAGTTCGTGAACGTGATGGCGGTTTAAGTAGTCCGGCAGGCTGACATCAAAGTTCACATAGGCACCGATGGCCAGGGCCTGTCCGTAAAATTCAGCCAGAGCCTGCATGTGAGCGCCCAGATCAAAGGAAAGGACGCTTTCATATTCCGGCACCGTGCCACACAGATAAGAAAACAGCACCGCTTTGTTTTCAGCGCTGATCAGGTTGTAATAGAGATTAAAACCCCGATACCAGGCCCGCACCTCGGCTAAAAATAAAAAACAGGCCGAGTCAGGAAATTGAGCGGCCCGCAAATTGGCAACCTGATATTTTTCCTGGATGTCGGCATAATCAATCAGCCGGGTATATTCGTATGCAATCGCCTGGCAATACTGTTGTGATTCATCAAACAGATCCTCGTGCAGTAGCAGATAATAATGTTGATCCGCTTCGTCTGGCAGTACCAGTAGCTTGCTACTGTTTTCAAGCTCCTGCCGGGAGGCCGTGACAATGGCCTGGTCGCATTTGGTGTTGGCCAGTTTAAGTCGTTCGTTGTAGAGATCGGTGGTGACAATGATTTCCAGGGGATAGTCTTTTTTGACCTGATAAACAAGATTATATGTTTCGATGATGTTTTGTACAAGGGACATGGATTTCCTCCTTGGGTATGAAGTTTAGTACGATTAAGAGTCCAGAATTAGTATAACCGTTTCTGGTGAAGTTGTAAATGGGGAAACGTTGATTTGGGGTTAATGGAGGCCGGAAAGACGGTGTCAAAAAATCAAAAGGCAGGGTTTATCAAGCGGCTGACGGGGTATAATGGAGTAAAGATCAGTGCCTCATGTTTGCCTGCCAATCGGAGGGAGGAAGGATTTGGATATGAACTGGTTTGCCGCTATTTATTTTAGTTGCTTTATGTATTATCTGATCACCACCATTGTGACCTTGTATCCGTGCAAAAAGAATGGTGCCAGAGGGGTCTTTGGGATGATTTGCCTGAATCTGGCCCTCTGGTCGATGCTGTTGTTCATGATGAGCCTTGCAGATAGCCCCGAGCTGGCCGCTTTTTACCGCTGGGTCATGTGTTTTTGCTGGAACGACCCATTGCCATGGATAGCTACAATCTTCATATCAGCGCCAGCATTGGGATTGCCTGTTTTCCCCAGGATGGTTACTCGCCGGAACTGCTGATTAAAAATGCCGATATTGCGATGTATGAAGCAAAGGAGCAGGGCAAGGGCCAGTTTGTTTTTTACGAGGACAGTCTAAAAGAAGACATCGATGAAAACATGACCTTGAGTAACGATCTCTATTCGGCCATTGATAACAATCAATTTGAACTGGTCTATCAACCGCAGGTGGATGCCACCACCCAGGAGATCAACGGCTTTGAGGCCCTGATCCGCTGGCATCATCCGGAGCGGGGTCTACAGGCGCCAGCAAAATTTATCCCCCTGGCCGAGCGGACCGAGCTCATCATTCCAATTGGTGAATGGGTGATCCGCACCGCCATGGCGCAACAGAAAAAATGGCAGGAGCAAACCGGGAAAAGGCTTCGAATGGCGGTCAATCTTTCCACGAAACAGCTGAAGATGGCCGATTTTGTGAATGTGATCGAGTACGCCCTGCTGGAATTTGACGGTGATCCGGCATCTTTTGAGTTGGAGATTACGGAATCCATTTTCATGGAAGATACGACCCTGATGCTTAATCAGCTCAAACAGATCAAGGACATGGGCATGGCGATTGCCATTGACGATTTCGGAACCGAGTATTCATCGCTCTCCTATCTAAAAAAGCTGCCCATGGATCGGATCAAAATTCCCAAAACCTTTATTGATGGTATCGGTCATAATGAAAAAGATGAAGCGATTATTGTCTCGACCATTGTTTTGGGGCTCAAGTTGGGCTGTCGAACCATTGCCGAAGGGGTTGAAACGGAAAAGCAGCTGCTCTTTCTAAAACAGCACGGCTGCGAGGAAATTCAGGGCTATTATTTTTATCAGCCGATGCAGGCCCAAAAAATTGAGCATGAACTGTTCAATTACTATAAACGAAGCAATGGCTTGATCTGCCTACCAGCCCATAAAATAACGGCAACTTACCAGTATTATATGTAAACAGTCAGCGGTACTGATCCCGGCATTGACACCTTGTTTGGGATGATAAAAAATGTCAAAAAAAGCAGCGACGATCGCTGCTTTTTATTGCATTTAAGCGTGGGTACCGATTTTTTTATCCATGCCGGAAATATGTTTGGTCAGCCAGTCAACCACCATCTGGTTAGCGCCAATGATCACGGCGATATTACCGCCGGATTTGTCATATTCGGCCTTGAGTTTGGTCAGTTCATTGACAAAAGCTTTGTGCGCCGCCTGCTGTTCAGCCAGGCCCGGATAGTTGATACTTTTCATATACGCTTCTTCATCGCTGAAATGCTGTTTAGTGTAGCTATCCAGAAAAGAAAGGAGTTCACCAATTTTTTCTTTAGTTTTGCCAGTTTTACCGGCTTCAAAAAGTTCATCGGCCATTTTGAATAATTGTTGATGTTGGGCATCAATGCTGTTCACCCCAATTGATAAATCGTTTGTCCATACAATTGCCATCGTAAACCCTCCTGGTGTAAAAATGTTGTGTGATATATCATGAGTGTCGATAAAAGTCGACATGATAAAATTATAACCCGTATTGCTGGCTAAATCAAGAGTCATTCTAAATAAAAAAACAACGCCGCAATCCTGGGGGAGTGACAGCGTTGTTTTATTAAGACTACCGCCTTACCGCCACGTGTTTGATACGGATGCGGTTGGTGTGGGTATTAAGCGGGGATTACGATTTTAATACTTGTCATTGTCCCAATCATCCAGCTCAATCCGGGGTTCAGGGACGGGGGCTGGTTCCGGTTCAAAGACCGGTTGGGTTGGGGCAGTGTGGCTGCCACTGTTCTTGATGGTAAAGGCGCCCACCATCTGTTTTAGCATTTCGGCCTGGCCGGACAGTTCTTCACTGGCGGCGGCGCTTTGCTCAGCGGTGGCGGAGTTGGTTTGAACCACCTGGGAGACCTGTTCGATGCCTTTGGTAATCTGGGCGATTTCCGAGGCCTGATCGTTTGACGCCCGGGCGATGTTGCCCACCAGGGAGGTGACTTTCTCAATCGCCGAAAGAATCTCGGTCAGACTTTCGGCGGTTTCATCGGCAATTTTTGAACCGATGGCCACCTTGTCGATGGAGCCTTCAATCAGGCCGGTGGTTTCTTTGGCGGCTTCGGCTGACCGGGCGGCCAGGGTTCGTACTTCTTCGGCGACGACGGCAAAGCCTTTGCCGTGTTGTCCGGCCCGGGCGGCTTCAACGGCCGCATTGAGCGCCAGAATATTGGTCTGGAAGGCGATGTCATCAATGACCTTGATAATTTTGGAAATGCTCTGGGAGGAGCTGTTGATATCGACCATCGCCGTGACCATGTTGTTCATCCGGACATTGCCAATTTCAGCGTTGTTGCGGACCTCAATGGAGCGCTGGTTGGCTTCATTGGCCCGGATCGCATTCTGTTTGGTTTCCTGGGCGATTTCGTCGATGGAAGCGGTCAGCTCCTGAATCGCCGAGGCCTGTTCCGTGGCTCCCTGGGCCATCGCCTGACCGCCATCCGAAATCTGCCGGGCGCCACTTTCGACCTGACCGGCGGCATTGTTAATGTCGGCCATGGTGGAACTGAGGTTTTCGGTAATTTCATTAAGCGCCGTTTTAATGGCCTCAAAATCGCCCAGATAGTGGCGGGTTATTTCCTGATTGAGGTTACCTCGGCCAAGTTCTTGCAGCGTTTGGGTTATCTCTTCCACATATTCCTTCAGGAAGGTAATGGTCTGGTTCATATCCTCTTTAATCTGGCCGTGCTGGCCCTTAAAGTCACCCTGCATTTGGGTATGGAGATTCCCCTGGGCCAGTTCCCGGAGGGTGGCTGAAGCGGCCTTGATCGGCTCGATCACCACATCCAGGGTCTGATTAAAGCCTTCCACCACCTTGGCGTATTCGCCCTGGAATTTGGTCGCATCCCCGCGGCTGTCAAGATCACCGGC
Organism: Acetobacterium sp. UBA5834; assembly: GCF_002435675.1. NCBI lineage: Bacteria > Bacillati > Bacillota > Clostridia > Eubacteriales > Eubacteriaceae > Acetobacterium > Acetobacterium sp. UBA5834. The sequence goes on from NZ_DJGY01000069.1 coordinate 29,356, forward strand.
AACCGCCATTCGGGTCATGGTCTGGGTCTCGGCAACCAGCAGGGCAATACTTTCAATCATCGAAATAAAGCTGGGTACCAGGGTGTCGTTATCGCTGCGTTGGCCAATTGCTTTTAGACCATCGAGATCGCATAAATTTCCGGCCGCGATGTTGTTGGCAATTTCGACAATATGGACCATCTGTGCGTGAACGCCATTGATGGACTCACCAATTTCCTGATAAATACCCTGATAGTGGCCTTCAATTTTCTGGGACAGATCATTGTTACAGAGCAGCGCCAGCACCTGATTCCCTTCGGTCAGCGCCCCCAGACCCTCAATACAGGCATTGATGTTGGTTTTCAGATCGTTAAAATCGCCCTTGTATTCGGTAGTAATGGGTGGTGGAATAACCCCGTTGCCAATCCGTTCAATGGCCTTGCTGGCCACCTTCAGGGGTTTGACAAAGGTGTTGATCATGTTATTCAGGCTGATGATCATCTCCTTGAAGGCACCGTTGTAGATGGTGGTATTGCCGCGGTAGTTCAGTTGTCCATCCTGGGCGGCAACACCGATTTTTTTGATGTCATCGCTGACCTTGTTCATTTCGGCAACCATATCGAGCAGGGCATAGGCTAGTACGTCTTTGTCAGACTGAGGTACAATCGCCACCGCAAAGTCACCTTTGGATAAGCGCTGGGCCGCTTCCACCTGTTCCCGGCGGTTTTCGATGATGGTGGCAAAGGAATCCATCAGGGCGCCGATTTCGTCTTCACTGCTAGCTGTGATTTCCAGATCCACATCCCCCAGAGCCATCTGATCGGCCAGGCCGGTTAAATCGACAATCGGTTTGGTAATCCGTTTGGCCAGATACCAGGCGGCGGCACCACCCAGCGCCAGCACCAGCAGTGAAATTAATATGGTGATGGTTCGTAAATGGTTCATCGGCGCCAGGACATCACTTTCGTACTGAGCGATGATCAGGTTCCAGTTGGTACCGGGAATCGGAGCGGTGGCCCCGATTTTTTTGTCGCCGTTTAAGGTGTAGTTAAGCATTCCGGATTGTCCGGCGCCCAGTTCCATAAAGGCCCGGCCGAAATCCTTCCAGATGCCGTCATTTTCCATATCGGCAAAAACGTTGGTTTGTTCCAGAATGACAGCATCATCGGGGTGAGCCATAAAGCCGCCCTCGGCACTGACCACAAAGCCGTACTGACGCTCGCCGTCACCCATGGCATTGGTGGTGTCTTTTAAAAAGGTGGGATCCCGACGACCCACCAGCAGGCCGACGACCTGGCCGTTGCTTTTGATTGGGGCCACATCAAAGACCACCGGTTTTAAGGTCACCTTGCAGATGGCCACATCCGAAACAGCGGTCTCGCCTTTAAAGCCGTTTTCATACCAGTACTGTCCGGCGGCATCAAATTCGCCGCCACCAGCCAGATACTTGGCATGGCCGTCTAAATTCATCACGGCAATGTCTTCATAACCCAGGGCTGTCACATCAGCAGCCAGGGCCGCAACCTGGGTATTATAATCCATTGAAGCAATACCACTGCGTTTACTGACCTCATTGAGGGTTTCCAGATTCCCGGCAATAATGGCCGCAACGTGGGAAGCCCCCTCATCGGTGTACTTCTGGGCGTCGGCATTGGCCTGTTCCAATAGGGCTGCTGAGCCCATCGAATAAGATAATATACCCAGGGCGATGACGGCTACCGCCAGAATCGCCAGGGTAAAACCCAGCAGTCTGGTGGACAGGTGTTTTTTTATCAACCGTCGTTCTCGCAATGCCGTTAGCCCGGTAAGGGGAGCAGGGGTGTTATCCAGCAGAATTTTTTCTTCGTCCATGTTTTTCCTCTTTTCTGTATTTTTGGCTTCACCAGTTTTTGGGGCAGCGCCAAGTCCACTCCGTCAGGAATGTCACACGACCTGAGTTGCCATAGTGATTTGTAAGGTCATGGGGGGTGAAATTTTGGGAATGAGTTAAAAATAATAGCCAGTACCAAGATCCATTATGAATCACGAATGAATTCTAAAAACTTTGTGAAAGCCTTGTCTATTATATTATACCGAGTTTGCCCTGTAATTGCCAGCAAAATTGGTTAAAAAGATAATTTTTTATTCGCCGCAGCTTAAAGGCGTAAAAAAATAAAGCGGCTGCTGATTGTCAAGTCAGCGTTTCTGTCACAATTACAAAATATTACACTTGTCAGTCCATCGGAAAACGATTATGATGGGTGAAGAAAACATGAGTAGTAACAAAGATAATTGAATGCAAATCTTTAAGAATACTAAATAAAGTCGAAACCGGCAACATTGCCTGTTTCCGGGAGGTCTTATGTCATTACTAAGTCAGAAAATAGCTGAACATATCAGCGAAAGCGGAGAAACCGTTCAGTCCCTGGCAGCAATGGGGAATTTCAATCGTACCACGCTGCAGCGGGTCAAGTCGGGAGAGCGGCTGCCAACCCGGGCTTTTTTTAAAAAACTGATTAAAGTGCTACGACTGTCGCCAGCTGAAGAAGCAGAGCTGGAGACCTTGCTGGTCATCGCCCAGGTGGGGGAAGGGACCTATGCCAACCGTCAAATGATTATTGAACTGATCGAAACCATTTCTGAATTAACGGAATACAAGATTCCTTTTTCCAAGCAGCTGCAGCAACGGGATTCGGCTGAAGACACTGATGAACCGACCCCAGCGATGCTGATTGTGAGCGGCACCAAGCAGGTACTCAGTCTGATTGAGTATAATATTGATCAGGAATTGACCCTGGCAACTGATCCAACCGTGAAGCTGACCATTCCGTATAGTTTTCAGGCGGTTTATGATTATCTTTTTCAGCAGCAGTTGGGGAATAAGAAAACATTAAACCTTCAGGATGTCCTGTGCCTGTCACGGGAAGGTGGTGACTCTGCCGCCAATCCGCTGCTGGGGGCGCTGAAACATCTGATTGCCCTGACCCTGCTGGACAATGTCGACTACCAGTCACATTGTTACACCATTGGGTCAGAGAGTCATACTGTTGGACCCGAAATCAGTGCGCTGTTTCCGTATTTTATGATCACATCCACCGCTGTCATCACCATTTCCCGGGATCTCAGTCAGGCGGTGCGCTATCAGGATGCGGCTTTCTACGATCTGTACTGCGACTGTTTCGCGGAAATACAGGCCTCGACCCGGCCCTTTATCCTGGAGAGCAATAATCTCTTCAAGGTTTTTGATCTGGCGCGAAATTTTAAGGTGGAAGTGGTGTTTGAGCCGTTGCCCTGCTTTGCCTATTATACCGACCGGGCGATGCTGGAAGCCAAGTTGAATAAAGCGTTTCCTTATTATGAACCCTTATTGGAGGCGGTTGACCGTTATTTTAACTACTTCCGGCAGGTCAGTACAGGGATGCTGAATGTTTTTTCGTTAAAAAACTTAAGGCAGTTTATGGATGATGGTAACTTGGTATTTCCGGAAGAAATCTACCATTTATTGACCCCGGTGGAACGACTGACAATTTTACAACAGGTTCGGGATGATCTGTTTCATCAGCGCCGCAGGCTCTTTGCCGTGGATGATCATAAACTGTTTTTAAACAAGGCGGTGGAGTTTATCTATGAGAGCAGCGACTGTCTGCGGCTGGTGCTGCACTATAAGATCGGTGGCCGGATCGTCTATAAAACCATCGAACTCCGGGAAGCGGGCGTCATTGCCGCATTTAAAGAGTTTTTTCTCAGTCTGCCCGACAGCGACTATGTTCTGTCTACTGAAACGACCCTGGCAGCACTGGATGCTCTGCTGGCTGAATACGGATCAGCGGCCGATCCCAATTTGACAAAGCCGCTTGTGATCGTGGCGCAAACCGGGGTATAATAAAAATAAATGAGTCGGTATGACTCGACGTGTTATCACCACAAAATTGTTATCTAAAATTCATCGGTATTTGTGAAATAAAAAACATCGAACAATGATGGCTTTGTGGGCTGTTTCACAAACATTTTCGTAACGTGTAGGCGAACAGCACAAGAAAATGTTGTTCGCCCTAGTGTAGAAAGTGTTTCGTGGGAAACGGGGCGCAAAGCTCACGGCAGTTTTGTAATGACCTATTTATAAATCCAAACAGGAGGTAAGTGTATGGGTGGCATCATCTTTCTAGTCCTGGTGGTCATCGCCGCCATCAGCCTCTGGTTTTATCGGACATCCCGGCGTAATAATCAGGCCCCGAACCCGCAGCCCCAGATTAAAATCCCCTGTCAGGACGGTTATATACTTGGATATTATCAGGGGAACCGCTTGATCGGCCAGCGTTTTGTCAACAATAAGCTGACCTCGGCTGGGGTTTTTGTCAACGCCGTCCAGGTGGGGCCCGGAAAAGAGTATTACCCCAACGGCATCCTCAAATACGAAGGTAATTTTGTCAATGGTCTGGCCTCCGGACAGGGGAAGCTTTACGAAGAAAATGGCAAGCTCAAATACATCGGCAATTTTGTCAATGGCTATGCAACCGGACAGGGACGGATCTTTGATGCCAACGGCAAACTAAAATGCGAAGGCAATTTTGCCCGGCTTCCCAGCAACCAGGAGCATATCAAGGACCCTTCAGTTCCCACCGGACATTGCAAAGAGTATTATGATAATGGCCAGCTGAAATATGAGGGCGAATTTGTTAATGGCGTCTGGCATGGGAACGGGCGGGCCTATGATCGTAACGGCCGACTGGTGCATAAAGGAAAATTCAGCAATGGAAAACCGATTGTATAACCAGCAAATCTTGGCAGTTGCCCGGCAATTTAACCAGAATCAATCGGATTTGCTTGTTAAGTGTCCAGGATGATGTTATTATTTAGTTAGCAGTCGTCCGGTTGGAAATTACCTGGTTTTTGCACCGGAGCCATTCTGACGCTTTTAAGGGGGAAGAGCAGATGTTTATCGCCAGACAACCTATTTTTAATGCGGAGCTGGAAGTTTATGGATATGAACTCCTGTTTCGGCTCAACAGCCAGTCCAGTCAGTTTGGTGGGATTTCCTCCCAGGGTGCCACAGCGGCGGTACTCACCGGACTTTATGAAGCGGGGATTGAAAATATCATTGAGAATAAACTGGCGTTTATTAATTTTGACGAAATTTTTATCCATTCCGATGCTCTGGAATTAATCAAACCGGATCAGATGGTGGTGGAAATGCTGGAAAAAATAAAAATTGATGGCAACTTGATTGAACGGATTAAATCAATCCGGGAAAAGGGCTACCGGATTGCCCTGGACGATTTTGAAGAAGCCTTTCAAAGCTATCCGCTGAGCCCGCTGGCCGACATTATTAAGTATGATTTGATGGCTACCCCATTGGCAGCGGTGGCGGCGGATGCCGCCTACGCCCTGGATCAGGGGAAGGTGTTACTGGCCGAAAAGGTCGAAACCCGGGATGAATTCTTACAGGCCAGGGAGATGGGTTTTACCCTGTTTCAAGGCTATTTTTTCAGTAAGCCGGTGATTGCCGGTCATTCGGTCAGTAAGTCCCCCACCAAGTTTCAGTATTTTAGATTGATTTCTGAACTGAAAAAAGAAGACCCTTCTTATGATGTCCTGGCCGAACTGATCCAGCAGGATGTAACTTTGGCTTATCGGGTTATGCGGATGGCCAGTGTTCGATCCAATCACGACCTGGTCAGTTCGATCCGTTATGCACTCACCTATATGGGTCTTAACGAAATTGAACGCTGGTTCAATATCCTGATGCTTCAGGATCTGGGTCAGGACAAACCCGAAGAGTTGATGAAAATCGCCCTGATTCGGAGTCGTTTTGCCCAAACCCTGGCAAAGCGGGCGCTGATGACTTACAATTCTCAGCATGGGGCTTCAATGATGGGTTTATTCAGCGTCCTGGATGGGATTCTGGATCAGACCATGGCCGAAGCGTTGGCAGGCATTGCCTTGCCACCCTCCATTTCGGAAGCGCTGATTGATCATCGGGGAATGCTCTACCCGATTTACGAATTAATGCTGGCCTATGAAAAGGGTGACTGGGGCACGACCCTGAAAAGAGCCCAGGAACTGAAAATTGAGGAGTACATTTTATATCACGATTACCGCGAAGCGATTGCCTGGGCCAATGAAATCATCTTAAATATTGCCTGAAGCGGTCAACGCCGACAATACTAAAACAACAAAAACATGACCAGCAGTCGCTGCGCCATGTTTTTTTCATGGGCAGAAATCGTCACCGAAATGAAGACATGATTAAAAAACAAGCCATTCCGGGCCTGAAAATACTTGTTTTTAATGAAACATAGTGTTACAATAAACATATTGAACTGGAACGGATATTTATAATTTTACGCCAGTATAAACCAGACCCAGGAGGCTTTATGTTTATTGCCAGACAACCGATTTTTAACGCCCAGCTGGAAGTGTACGGCTATGAACTTTTATTTCGGCTGAACAGCCAGTCGACGCAATTTGGCGGGGTGTCTTCCCAGGGGGCAACGGCCATGGTCATCACGGGCCTGTTTGAATCTGGATTAGAGAATCTCGTTGAAGATAAATTTGCCTTTATTAACTTTGATGAAATATTCATTCATTCCGAGGCGGTCGAACTGATCAAACCTGATCGGATGATAGTCGAAATGCTGGAAAATATTGAAGTCAGCCGCAATTTAGTGGAGCGCCTGACGGATATCAAGATGATGGGTTACAGTATCGCCTTGGATGATTTCGCCCAGACCTACCAAACCTATCCCCTGACGCCGCTGGCCGACATTATCAAGTACGACTTGCTGGTTACCCCGTTGGATACCATTGTCGATGATATTCCGGCGTGTCTGGCGCAGGGAAAAACGCTACTGGCTGAAAAGGTGGAAACCCGGGATGAATTCCTGAGAGCGAAGGAGCTGGGGTTTACCCTGTTTCAGGGCTACTTCTTCAGCAAACCGCGAATAGCCGGTCGATCCTTCCGGGCCACCCCCACACAGATTCAGTATCTGCAGATGATGACTGAAATAAATGCCGAGGAACCATCCTTTGATCGCCTGGCCGAGATGATTGAACAGGATGTGACCCTGACCTATCGGTTACTGCGGCTGGCCAGTTTTCGGGCCGGTAGTGAATCGATCAGTTCTATTAAATTTGCGCTAAGCTATATCGGCCTTCGTGAATTCGAGCGCTGGATCAGCATTTTAATGATTCATGAAGTCAGCAAGGATAAGCCGACTGAACTGATCAAACTATCGCTGATTCGTACCCGCTTTGCCGAGTCACTGGCGAAACGCTCGGGAATGCATGAATGGGAACATGATGCCGCTCTGATGGGACTGTTTAGCGTTTTGGATGCGATTCTTGATCAACCAATGGATGTGGTCTTGGCGGGGATCGCCTTGCCGCAAGCGATTTTAGAGGCCCTGATCAACCAGCAGGGCGTTCTTTTTCCGATTCAGGCCTTGATGGTGGCTTATGAAAAGGGCGAATGGTGTCTGGTCGAAGAATTGGCCCAATTCTTAAAAATTGAGGATTACCACATTTATCACGACTACCGGGAAGCGATTGCCTGGGCGAGTCGCATTGTTTGTAATATTGCCTAGATAAGTGAATTACATAAAAATAAATAAAAAAGAGTACTCACCCGATATGTGGTGTGAGTACTCTTTTTTTATGATCGGTCGCAACCCGATCGCTTAACCATTTTGGATCCGACAAGATTTATAAAAGGGCAAAATATTCTGGCACACAAAATGCCACATCTTGCAATTGGCTCCAACACGGCTATAATAAGAGTGAGAGAGACAAAAAATACAGAAACTGGAGTAGCCGATGACACGTTTTAGTAAAAAAATCGAAGAATTAATTAACGAAAGTGGCGAAACCGTACAATCCCTGGCGGAGATGGGGAAAATCAATCGCACCACGTTGCAGCGGATAAAATCTGGTGAGCGGCTGCCTACTCCTAAAGTTTTTGAATGCTTATGTAAAGCGTTGCGTCTGTCAACGACTGAAATCGAAGAATTGCAGGCCTTGCAAGAAATTACCCAGGTCGGCGAACGGTGTTACTATAATCGTCAAAAAATTGTGGAGCTGATGGCCGTCATCTTTGAACTCACCAGCTATCACATTCCTTTTTCAAAAGAATTAAAAGCTCCGGATTGCGCATTAGTCGGCTCCGGGGAACAAGCAAAAATTCAGATTGTGACTGGATTAGAAGCCGTCCAGAGCGTTATCGAAAACAGCATCGATCGGGAGCTTTTCTGCCAGGAGGAGCCGCATCTGAAACTTTCGATTCCCAGTCATTTTGAACGGGTTTATGCGCATATATTTCAGCAAATGCTGGGAAATGCAAAATACCTGGTTTTGCAGGATGTTCAGTGTTTTCCGGAAGTCAGTGACGAAAGCCTTGCTGATCCGGGCCTTGGTACCCTTAAAACTCTGATAGGTCTGTCGTTGCTTGATAATATTACTTATCACTCCCACTATTATTATCAGGCAGTTGGGAAGAGTCAGGAAATCAATGTGCTGTTTCCCTATTTTATGCTCACATCGGAGGAAGTCATTGTGATTTCCCGGGATTTTTGTCGGGCCATCCGCTATCGCGATTCAGAGCTTTATGATCTCTACCAGAAGGGTTTTGTTACCATCCTTTTGCAGTCCGAGCCCTTTATTGAAGAAAGTCGGGATCTTTTTGCCATCTACTCTTTGGATACGACCTATCGGATCCGTCAGGTTATTGAACCGCTGCCCTGCTTTGCCTACTACGCCACCCACGAGATGGTAGCCGACAAGGTTCGCCGGGAATTGCCCTTCTATGATGATCTGGTATCGGCCACCAATCGCTTTTACGATTATTTTAAAGCGGAAAACCGTGCCATGATCAATGTCTTTTCATTAAACAATCTGGAAACCTTTATGGATACGGGCAATATGTATTTTCCGGAGGAAGTGTGTCATCCTTTTACGCCAGCCGAACGCCTGATGCTGACCAAACAGGTGCGCCAGGATATTGCCGCTGATGCCCGCAAAACCTACGCCTTCGATGAAAAAAAGATTGTCCTTAACTCAGCAGTTGAATTTGTAAATGAAGCAACTCTGGTGCATCTGATCCTGCATTATCAAAAAGCCGATCAGCAGATTTTTAAGACGATTAAATTAAAAGAAGCAAAAATTGTGGCCGCCTTTGACGATTTTTTCTCAAGTCTGCCGGGCAGTCCCTATGTGTTACCCAAAGAAGACACCCTGGCTGCCATGGATCAGCTGATCTTGCGCTATGAAGCCCAGGCATAGTGTTATAAAAAGCACCCGCAAAATTGCGAGTGCTTTTTTAAGTGCCAGTAAGCAATAAAGATCTAGGAAATCGCCCGCATGATGATAAAGGCCGAATAACCGACATAGCCCAGCATCATGACGGCCCCTTCCCAGCGGCTGATTTTCTTGGAGGTGTACATCATCGGAACGACGATAATCATGGCCGCCAGCAAAATCCACAGATCGGCATAGTTTTCGGTGGCGATTTCAATTGGGAAGATAACCCCGGAAACCCCCATAACAAAGAGAACATTAAAGATATTAGAACCGACAATATTACCAACAGCAATATCGTTTTCGCCCTTCTTAGCTGCTACTACTGAGGTGATCAGCTCCGGCAGGGAGGTGCCGATGGCAACGATGGTTAAACCAATCACGGTTTCAGACATGCCCAGGATGGTGGCAATTTCGATGGCCGCATTAACCACCAGATCGGCGCCAAAAACCACGGCGACCAGACCGCCGATGGTAAAGAGAATACTCTTGGGAACTGGCAGCAAAAGTATTTCGCCCTCAGATTCTTCTTTGCCCAGGATGGCAATTTCCACCATCGAATACAGATAGATGGCAAAAAAGAGCAATAATATCCAGCCCTCCGAACGGGAAACCACGCTGATCGGGTCACCGTTGATCAGCCCGTCCATCACCATCAGCATTAAGGCAACGGTGGTCAGGATGGCAAAAGGCATCTCTTTAAAAATCGTTTTTGATTTGATGCTGATGGGGGAAATAAAGGCTGAGATACCCAGAATAAAGAGGATGTTGACAATATTGGAACCCACCACATTCCCAAAAACAATCCCATTGGCCTGATTCAGGGATCCGGACACACTGACTGCCAGTTCCGGGGCGCTGGTGCCAAAAGCCACCAGGGTCAAACCGATGACCATACTGGGGATGTTAAAGCGCTTGGCAATGGAAGACGAACCCTCCACAAAAAAATCGGCACCCTTAACTAATAATACGAGGCCGATGATTAAAAAAATAATACTCACAAGAAATCCTCCCTCTAAAAATTACAGATTGCAGAACTGACTATCAAGTTGTCTGCAACAAGGCAGAAATGAACGAAAATAAAGCTCCATTTATGACCCTTATAACAATAACAGCAGATTTGCATCAGGTCAATTTTATTTTACAGAAATTTGTAAAAAATTTACCCGAAACCGTTTAAATCGTAAAAATAAGGCTATACAATGTAACAGAGTGTCATGGTGCTGTAAAATTGATTAAAACGGAGATCCCGGTGCAATCCCAAGTATTCTTTAGCAAAGGGTGCACCTAAACGAAAAAGGAGTGTAGAAATGCAGGTACAACCCTATATTAGTTTTAATGGAAATTGTCAGGAAGCTGTGGAATTCTATGCCGACGTTTTTGGCACTGATCAGGCTGAAATTATATTATTTGATGAAACCCTGCCTGAACCGGGCAATCCTGATCCGGTAGAAAAAGTGACTATTCGTGCGGATCTTGAGACCGATGAACTACGGGTGTCGCTCTCGGATATACCCTCAAAATCACCTGACAATCAAAAAGAAAAGATGACCCTGGTCATTTTCAGTGACGACCTGGATGAGATCAAAGGCCTTTATTATAAATTAAAAGATGGTGGAACCGTCGAAACCGAACTGCAGGAAACCTTCTGGAGCAAGGTTTATGGTTCGCTGGTCGATAAATTTGGGGTAAATTGGCAGTTAAATTATGATGACGGCAGAATGCGTCAAGTGGTATAATGGTGGTAATCTTTGACTAACTTTTCACCATTTGATGAGCGCAACAATTTTTCCATCACGGTGAAAGGCACACGGTATCAATCGTACCGTGTGTTCTTTATGCCAGCGCCAGATAATTTCAGGTTTGACACCAGCCTAACCCGAGAGTATATCAGTGGCATGGTTTACACAAACGCAGTCAGAAGATCGATGCATAAGGGGGAACCATGGAAGTAAAAAAGATATTACCACTGAGTCTGGCCAGTCTCGATGAAGCCAACGTCTTTGTTTCGGAGCTCTTGCAAAAATACAAGTGCCCCAAAACCGATAACATGAAAGCGCAGCTTTTTGTGGAAGAAGCCATTGTTTACTGGAGTGAGCGGGCAAGCGATCAGGCGCATTTTGAGTTGTCGATTCAGAAGCGCTTTAAAACCATTAGCCTAACGCTGAATTACTGGGGTAATCCGGAAAATCCGCTGACCCTGCCGGAAACACCGGAGGGAGAAGCAGTTGACTACAATCGGATCGGACAGAATATCTTAATTGGACTGTCATCGGTAACCTATTCTTACGAAAAGGGCTGCAATAACGTTTCTTATACGCTAAAGCAAAAACCATTAAACCCGGCATTGACAACAGCCATCGCCCTGCTTGGTGCGATTCTGACCGGATTTTTCATCCAGATGATGGCGCCTGAGCTGGGCAAGCAAGTGGGTACCGGGATTCTTTCTCCGATTAGCAGTACATTTTTTGGTTTTCTCAACGCCATTGTAATACCGGTGCTGTTTTTTTCCGCCATCGGCAGTATTGTCAATATGGATAACCTGGCCCAGATGAAACGGATTTTCCGCCTGCTGCTGACCTGGTCGATGGCAGTAATTCTTCTGGCTTCAGCGGTTTCTTTGGGAATGGCTCAGATTTTTCTGCTGGGCAACACCGGGTCAGCCAGTCAGGCTGGTCAGGGGGATCTGTGGAACCAGATTGGGGAGATGGTCTTCGGGATTATTCCAGCCAATATTATTCAGCCATTTATCGATGGCAATACCCTGCAAATCATGTTTCTGGCCATTATTGGTGGCATTGTGATGTTGACCTTAAAGGGTCGCTTTCCGCAAATTACCCGGATTATTACCGAAGCCAATCTGATTTTTTCAACCATCCTGGACGCCGTCTGTGCCCTGATGCCGGTAGTGGTTTTTATCAGTATTTTGAATATGATGATTTCCGGGGAAGGGGCGGCGCTACTGGGAGCCGTTTGGCTGATTGTATTGTTGCTGATTGCTTTTCTGATTATTAATGTGTTCATGCTGTTGAGTGTAGCCGTTTATGAAAAAATAAGCCCGATCGCTTATTTAAAAACCGCAGCGCCATTTCTGTTGATTGCCTTCTCAACCGCCAGTTCCAGCGCCACCTTTGTCAGTCATACCGCAACGGCAATTGGCAAGCAGAAAATCCGGGACTACGTCGTCAATTTTTCGATTCCGGTAGGGGTTTTGTTTAACAAGCAGGACGCCATTCCGATGCTGTTATTGACATCCTTGTTTATTGGTAATATTTATGGAATCGGCTTTTCATTGCCGGATACGATTCCGGTCGTGATTCTGTGTATGATTCTTTCGGTGGCGGTGCCACCTTCGCCGGGGATGGGGGCTTTTCTTTTCACCATCGTTTTCAACCTTCTGGGGATTCCTTTGGAAGGGCTGGCACTGGCCGTAACCATAGCCATCTTTCTGGACTATCCGGCCACCACCGGCAACGTCATGACCACCAATATCGGAATGATTCACACGGAACACCGGCTCCGTGCCAGCGAACTAAAAAAGCGCCCGATTTAGGGGCGCTTTTTTGATGGCTTAGGCCAGTCCGTCTTCCATTGCCATGGAAATCGGTTCGGTTTTGCTGGCCCGAAGTTTACGGTAGGTGACGGTATACATTGAAATGGCCAGGATAATTGAGACAACATCGGCCAGCGGTTGGGCCCAGATGATCCCCTGCAGACCAAACAGCGTGGAACCTACAATCAGAATCGGGACAAAGGCCAGACCCTGTCGGCAAATAGTCAGAATCAGCGAAGGGATGGCTTTGCCCAGCGACTGATAGACGGTGGTGACGATAAACTGGAGGCCCAGAAAGGGACTGACCAGCATTTGAATAATCAGCATGGTGGCTCCAATGGTGATGACCTCCGGATCATTGATGAAGAAGGTAACAATCGGGGCGGCAAAAAGGATTGCGACGATCATGACCACAGTGCCCATGATCATTCCGACAACCCCAGTGAATTTAATGGCATCATTCATCCGTTTATAGTTCTGCTGGGCGTAATTGTAGCCGATAAAGGGCTGAATACCCATTGCCAGACCCAGTGCCAGCATGACCACAATGGAGAAGACCCGGCCAGAGACACCCAGGGCAGCAATGACGGTATCGCCATATGCGGAGGCATAGCTGTTTAACATGATCATTGAAAAACTCATCAGAATGTTATTGACAGAGGCCGGAATCCCAATCGCAAAGGTATTTTTGGCGATGGCGCCTTCCATCCGGAAATCCTGGGGGGCGATGGAGAGCACATCACTGTGTTTAAAAATATAGTAGATAAAGTATAATACAGCGCAGGCATTTCCAATCACGGTGGCCCAGGCTGCTCCGGCCACGCCCATGCCCATGGAGAGAATCATAATCGGATCAAGAATGATGTTAACGATGGTTCCGATCATCATCCCGATCATCGATTCTTTGGCTGCGCCAACGGAGCGGACAATCTGGGCCAGTGAATTCTGCAGACTGATGGCGATGGCGCCATAAGCGACAATGGTCAGATAGTCCCGGGCAAAACCGATGGTGTTGGGGCTGGCACCGGCAATGGTCAGAATTGGATCCATAAAGACCAGAAACACCACCATTCCGATCAGGCCCAGGGCGATCGAGCCATAAAAGGCAAAGGAGGAGGTATGCTTGATATCCGCAATCCGGTGCTCCCCCAAGAGCCGGGAAATATAGGAGCCGCCGCCGATGCCAAAAATATTACCAAAGGCCATCAGCAGAAAAAAGATCGGCATGGTCAGGGTAACGGCGGCCACCTGGTTGGCATCACCGGTTTGACCGACAAAATAGGTATCGGCCATGTTGTAGACAATCGTCACCAGCATACTTAGCATGGTGGGAATGGCCAGGGTCATCACCGCCTTGGGGATGGGGTACTTTTCAAATAAATCGTTTTTCATAAAAATAATTCCTTTCTGTGAATCATTGGTTGGTAATGTTTTCTAAAATTTGATGCAGGAGCGACTCCAGCAGGTCGAGATGTTCAGGTGAGATGCCCCGGAGGGTCTCAGTTTCCAGACGGGTTATCTCGGTACAAACCAGCGACTCCAGTTCCAGACCCTTTTTTGTCAGCTCCAGATAATTAATCCGGCGATCCAAAGGATCGGGTCGGCGCTGGATAAAATCTTTTTCCACCAGCCGCTTGACGATCCCGGTAACGGTGGGACCTTTGAGGCGAAAAGCTTCTTCAATCATCTTCTGGTTGATTGCCTGACCCTGATGGTGTAGCAGAAACATAATCACCGAAAATTGGGACGAGGTCAGATCCCATTGTTTTAACGAATGATTGAAGCGCATTTCCATAATGTTATTCAATTGTTTAACAAAGCCACCAAAATTAAATTGATCTGTTTTCATCACGTCTCCATTACTTAGCATGCTATCTATTTTATCGGAAGAAATTTTAATTGTCAAGTCAACATTTTAACGAATCGTTTGCACAAAATAGCAGATGTTTAAAATTAAGAATCGATATCGATAAAATAGATCTGCTGCCAATTAAAGCACCTTGACAAGATCCCGGGTTAACGTGGTAAAATAAGGAAATTAAATCAATTTACGATTGCCGCAAAACAGGTGGGTTAGTAATTGAGAAGCGTGAAGTGGAGGGCATCATAATTGGCTGGAAAATATGAATTTTCCTGGGAGTTACTGGGAGATATTGGTGTAGGACGTCCAAATTTGGGGAATACCACCCGGGTTGAGGTGTATCGACTGATGCAATTTACCTTCAGAGACATCATCGAAAAACATGTTGGGGTTGAGGAAACCGATCAAATTTTTTATGAGGCTGGACAATTGGCTGGTAATGCCTTCTATCAGCATATGATTACGAAAACTGAGGATATTAATGATTTTGTCAGTCAGCTGAAGGCCGTCCTGAAAGACCTGGGTATGGGTATTCTGCGGGTGGAAGAAGCGGATATGGAAAAAGGTGAACTGATTTTGACGGTTTCCGAAGATCTCGATTGCTCCGGCTTGCCGGAGGATAGTTACGAGATCTGTACCTATGATGAAGGGTTTATCTCGGCCCTGCTGGAAAATTTTTCTGGTAAACCTTTTGTTGTTAAAGAGATCGACTGCTGGTGCACTGGGGATCGCACTTGTCGTTTCCATGCCAAAGCAATCGAGCAATAAGACATAATTAGCCAGCTATAGCATGAAGGGAGCTGACAAAACAGCAATGATCAGTAAAGACGCACGATCCATTTTAGAATATTTTAAAGCCCTGTTAAATGACCTTCGAGTCAGCGTAATTCCCCCTGAAAACATCAGCAACGATGACTCTTTTTTAGAAATTGATCAAACCATCAAAACCATCAGGAATTCGGCAACAGCTCTTGGCAACGGAAATCTGTCTGAGGATATCAACGGCCGGGGTTACGTGCTGGGGTCTTTAAAAAACCTTCAGGCTTCGCTTAGGAATTTGACCTGGATCACCAAAACCATTGCGTCAGGCGACTTTTCTCAGCGGGTTCATTTTCTTGGCGATTTTTCCGAGGCCTTTAACAGCATGACCGAAAAACTGGAGTCGTCCATCCATGAACTGGAAGAAGCCCGTTCTCATTTCGAAATGGTGTTTCAGACTATTCCCGATGCCACCGTGATTACCAAAGTCGCCGATGGTACCCTGATTGCCTATAACCGGGCTTTTATGGAAGCCACAAAATTTACCGATGCGGATTTAACCGTCGGTTCATTTAACATCCGTGAACTCTACATTGATGAAAGCCAACGGGAAACCTTTATCAAAACTCTTGAAGCCAATGGTATTGTTGAGAATTTGGAGATCTGTTTTTATGGCAAGAATAATGAACGACATATTGGTCTGGTTTCATCGAAAAGAATCATCATTGACGGGGCTCCCCACGCTCTCAGCGTAATCCGGGATATCACTCAACTCAAGGCCATTGAAGCGAAACTGCAGCAGAGTGAAGAGCGCCACAGGTTGCTGGCAGACAATGCAGCAGATGTCATCTGGACCATGGATCTGACCGGGCGTTTCACCTACATTAGCCCGTCGGTGGAAAAACTCCGGGGCTATACGGTTGAAGAAGTCATGGCTCAGTCCCAGGAAGAAGTCTTATGTCCGGGATCACTGGTTCAGATGCATGAGGGGTTGGCTCGGGCCATTAATTCGGTTCAGAATGGTCTGCCTTTTCAAGTCTATCGCGGGGAATTGGAACAACCCTGCAAAGATGGCACCACGGTTTGGACTGAAGCGACTGTTTCCGGAATATACAGCGAAGATGGACGCTTTGTCGGGATGCTGGGGGTCACCCGGGATATCAGCGAACGAAAACTAATGGAGGAAGAAATAAGACGGCTGTCAATTACCGATAAGCTGACCCAGAGCTTCAACCGTTTAAAGCTGGATGAGACCCTGGAACATCACAACAAATGGGCCCAAAACGGCTCAGCTCCTTTTGCGATTATCATTCTGGATATTGACCACTTCAAACTTGTCAACGATACCTATGGGCATCAGGTCGGGGATCGGGTTTTAATCGAGCTGGTTGGACTCCTCAACGAAACGGTCCGGCATGGCGATGTGGTGGGGCGCTGGGGCGGCGAAGAGTTTTTGATTATTCTGCCGGATACTAGCCTGATGGACGCCGCCAGGTTGGCCGAACGGCTGCGCCAGGCAGTTGCTAACCATTCTTTTGCAACTGCGGGAGCGGTGACAATCAGTCTTGGGGTATCAGCTTACAAAAATGATACCGCTCCGGAGTCCATCGTTTCCCGGGCCGATAGGGCCCTCTATCTGGCCAAGGAAAAGGGCCGCAATCGTGTTGAAGTATGCTAGTTTTTTCGGAGGGGTCAATGCCAAACCATGAACTCAGTTATCGCAGCAACTTATTAAAATCGGCTAAAGCTGTCATCCATGTAAGCGTGCTCCTGATTTGGATGTTTGCAACCGGGATACTGTTTGGGCCAACTTTTTTTGTCTGCGCCGAGGACGAAAAGTCGGTGCTTTTTATCAGCTCCTACAGTGAAAGCTTTGTCTCGGTTCCTGACCAGATAACGGGCATCCGATCGGTATTTGACGAACAAAAGATCAAACTGGAAATTGAATATATGGATACCAAACGCCTCGATACTCCGGAGAACAAAGAGGTTTTTTATCAGAGTCTGAAATTCAAATTGGCCCAGCTGCCACCCTATGATGCGGTGATTGTAGGAGATGACAATGCCCTTCAGTTTGCCCTCGACCATCAGGCCGAATTGTTTTCTCAGATCCCGATTGTTTTTCTTGGTGTAAACGATGAAACCAGGGCCCGACAAGCTGCGGCCGATCCTTACATCACCGGTATTATTGAGCGGATCTCGATAAAAGAAACGCTGGAGATCGCCCGGGTCTTTACCCCCCGGGCTACCAAGGTAGTAGGGATTGCCGATGAAACTCTGACTGGTCAGGGCAACCGTCAGCAGTTTAAATCCTTACGCCAGAGCTTTCCGGAACTGACCTTTTCCACCCTCAATACGCCCAACTACAGCTTTGATGAGCTGGGGACAGAACTGGAGAAATTGGGGGATGACACCATTTTACTATTTTTGGATATGAACCCGGACAAGACCGGGGCTTACATGGAGTTTGAAAAAGCGGCAGCTTTTCTGAACCAGCATACCCAGATCCCCGTTTATCGGGCTTCGGTGGGAGGCGTCGGTTATGGACTGATCGGCGGAAAAATGGTGGATTATCAGGCCCTGGGCAAAACAGCGGCCGAATTGGTCAGCGACATTTTGGCAGGAACCCCGGTCGCATCCATCCCAATGGTTGAAGAGACCCCCTATTTTTACATCTTCGATTATGAATTGATCAAGCACTATCAGATTCCGGATCACCTGATTCCGACTGATGCGGTGCTGATTAATAAAACCGAACATCCACTGGATAAATATCGCAACCTGATTTGGGCCACTGCCATTATTGTCAGCTTTCTGACCTTGGTAACGCTTTTATTAATTTATGATAATCTGAAGCGCCGAAGCATCCAAAAAGCCCTGGTGGCCAGCAATGCTAAGCTTACAGCGACGTACAAAGAAATGGAAACGGTGGAAGGAACCCTGCGGCGGCAATATGAAGTGATGGCCGAGCATGACCGGGAAGTCGGCGAACTGAATCAGAAGTTTGAGCTGGCCATTGAGGGCACGAACAGTGCGGTCTGGGAGGTAGATCTCACGTCCAAAACGGTTTCTTTTGCTGGGGACTGCTCCCGGATTATCAATCGAATCCTCAGTAACCATTGTCATGTCCACTATTGGATGGATGTCGTTCTGGAGGCCAGTCATCGTGAGCGTTTGATTACAGAGGTCAGCAATTACCTCCAGGGCAAATCAGCTCTGATCAATATTCAGGTGCTGACGGCGGGCCCCGACACCCAGCAAAAATGGTTGCTGATCCGTGGCAAAGGGATCAAATCGGCAGACGGCAATTTCTGCAAGCTGCACGGGATCTTGCTGGACAATACTAAGTTTAAACTTCAGGAAGAACAGATAAGGCATCTGGCCCGACATGATTTTTTAACCCAGCTGCCCAACCGGATGAGCTTTCTGGTACAGCTGGAAAAAGAGCTGGCGGCTGGCCATACCGGAGCGGTGCTGCTTCTGGATATTGATAATTTCAAAAGCGTCAATGACACCCTGGGCCATCTCTTTGGGGATCAATTGCTCAAGCTGATTGCCTGCCGGTTGCAGTCAATCGCTGATGAGAACATGATGGTGGGTCGGCTCGGCGGTGATGAATTTCTGATCCTGATCACCAATAAATGCCATCAGGCCGATATTGAAGCCTATGCCAATAAGATTTTGAGCGCCTTCGATGAAGCCTTTCGGCTCGACAACCGGGAAGTTTTTGTCAGTATCAGCATGGGTATTTCCTGCTATCCCTATGATAGCAGTGCGATGGATCAGCTGATTATGAATGCCGATACAGCCATGTACGAGGTTAAGAACCGGGGCAAAAATCACTATATGTATTATCATCAGGAATTGAAAAAGGCCATGAGCCGTAAAATCGAAATTGAAGCGATGCTCAGAGCGGCATTAAAGAGCGACGGTTTTAAACTGGTCTATCAGCCCCAGGTGGATTTGGACAGTGGTCAGATCAGCGGCTTTGAAGCCCTGCTCCGATTCAAAGAAAGCCGCCTCGGTCCGGACCAGTTTATTCCGGTAGCCGAAGAAACCGGCCTGATCAGTGAGATCGGCCGTTGGGTGATCCGGGAAGCGGTGGCCCAGATTGCCCGCTGGCGCAATCAGGGACTGGCGGAAAAACCGGTAGCCATCAATTTTTCCAATCGTCAGTTGCGGGACAAAGAGTATGTTGGCTATATCATCACACTGCTGCATCAGCATCAGGTTGCGCCCCGGTTCATTGAGATTGAGATTACCGAAAGCATCTTGATGGAAAACGATGGCCAGACGAAGGAGTTTCTAAAAGGGCTTAAAGATGCCGGGCTGGCAGTGGCCCTGGATGATTTTGGCACCGGTTATTCGTCGCTGAATTGTCTGACCTATCTGCCGGTCAACAAAATAAAACTGGATAAATCAATCAGTGATCAGTTTTTACAGGGCAACCGGATCAAGGTGATAGAAAGCCTGATCCTGCTGGCTCACAGTCTCAATTTAAAAATCATGGCGGAGGGTATTGAAGAGTGGGACAAAGTTGCCGTTCTCAAAAACAGTGACTGCGATGGAATTCAGGGCTATGTTTTCAGTAAACCGCTGGAACCGGCCGAAATCGCCGTGATTTACAACCACAATCTACTCACCAAGCCGCCACAATAAAAATCCCCGCAGCATCACTTGAGATGCGACGGGGATTTTGTCGGTACTGGTTTATATTTTCTATTGGGGCAGCTGATCCAGACCTTTTCGGCCCTGTTTTAAGACCAGCACCATGTAGAGAATGGCTGCCGCGGCGCCAATCAGATAAGAGAGGATATAACTGTTGGGGTTGATGCCTATCATCGGGCCCAGTCGGGGTTCGAGACCCAGACCAATCGGGGCATGGCAGATATAAGCGATCACGATAAAGGTGTAAAACATCCCCGGGAGCAGGGTAATCCAGAAAATCTTGTGTTCAGTCATTAAATAAACCGCCGCCATCGCCAGGGCGAAGATCGCCACAAACTGGTTGGTAAAACCAAAATACTGCCATAACAGATTAAACCCATTGGGGGCGGTCTTGGCAAAAACCAGAATCACAACCGCTGGGACAAAAATTCCCAGAGTTGTCAGCAGTAGATTTTTGATGAGGGTCTGATCAATGTTAAAGGCTTCTCCGACCATCAGTCGCAGCGACCGAAAGGCGGTATCGCCGGAGGTAATCGGTAGTACGATAACCCCGAGAATGGCGAAAAACGCCCCAATCGGGCCCAAAAATTCCCGGGAGATCAGGCCCACCATGGCGGTGGCGCCGGTACTTACATCGACACCGCCACTAAACAGCACCATCGCCCCGGCTGGCCAGCACATGGCGATAAAGCCTTCCAGGATCATCATGTTGTAAAAGGTCCCGCGCCCCTCTTTTTCGGCAGTAACGGTCCGCGAAATCAGCGTCGACTGACTGCCGTGAAAGCCCGAGAGGATGCCGCAGGCGACGGTAATGAAGAAGACCGGAATTAAATTGCTGACCCAGGGGATGCTGGGGCAGGGTCGACCAGGACAGGTTCAGGAGATTGACGCCACCATCCATCATGATGCCGGTAAAAACCCCCAGCGCTGAAATGATCAGAATAGCCCCAAAAATCGGATAGACCCGGCCAATTATTTTATCGATGGGGAAGAAGGTGGCGATTAAATAATAACCAAAAATGACCGCATAAACGATCCAGATGGTGGTGTTCTGGGCGCTGGCATTCTTATTCAGGATATCCCTGGCAATCAGATCGCCAGGGGTGTAAATAAACACCACCCCCACCAGAAAAAGCAGCAACCACAGCACCAGGCTATAAAAACGCTTGATCTGCGGGCCCAGATATTTGCCCACCATCCGGGGCATCTGGGCCCCGCCGTTGCGGATTGAGATCATCCCGATGAAATAATCATGGACCGCACTGGCCAGAACGCAGCCGATGGGAATGGTGATAAAGGCCAGCGGGCCGAACAGAATCCCCTGGATCGGTCCCAGCACTGGCCTGGTCCCGGCAATGTTGAGCAATTGGATTAACTGGTTTTTCCATTTGGGCATGGCCACGAAATCGACCCCATCGGCCAGGTTGATCGCCGGCGTCTGGCGCGCATCCGGTGCAAACACTTTTTCGACCAGTTTGCCGTAGAAAGAAAGCCCTAAGCTCAACCACGGTTTCATTTTAACATTGCGTTAAATCGCCGTCAATCCGGAATACTGCCCTATGTACGGATAGGTTGGTTCAGGTGAAGGCGGCGTAAGTTAAAATCCCCAAAAGTTTCCATTGCATCCGAGGTGATGGGGGTGTAAAATCGGACTTAGATTGAAAAATGAGGAGCGTGTTATGAAAATAAAAATTACCGCAATTGTTTTATCGGTTTTGGGGATAGTGACGCTGGCCGGTTGTGCCGCCGCAACCACTAACACCAGCAGCGAGGCTGCCGCAGCTAAAGAGGAGACCCTCTTCCAGGCATCGACGATCAATTCCCTGCTGGCCGGGAATTACGATGGTTTTATGACTTTTAGGGAATTAAAGCAGCATGGTGATGTCGGCATCGGTACCTTCAACGCCCTGGATGGCGAGCTGGTGATGATCGACAATACGGTCTACAAGGTCAAGGCCAGCGGTGCCGTGGAGGAAGTTCCAGACACCGATACCACCCCCTTTGCCGCAGTTACCTACTTTGACGAGGATGCGACTAAATCACAGGGACCAACCGCCAGTCTGGAAGCCCTGGAGCAGGAACTGGACAAAATGATAACCGACCCGAAGGCCTTCTATGTGTTCCGGATCGACGGCACCTTCAACACCATCAAAGCCCGTTCGGTGCCCAGCCAGACAAAACCTTATCCGGTGCTTTCTGAAGCCGTCAAAAACCAGTCGATCTTTGACTATCAAAAGATCAGCGGTACCCTGGTCGGCTTGTGGTGCCCGGCCGATATCGGCGGCTTGAATGTCAAAGGCTACCATTTTCATTTTATCGCCGATGACCGCAGCAAGGGCGGCCATCTGCTTGATGTCAGCTTTGACAGCGCCACTGCCTTTGTCGATCAAACCGACGGCTTTTTCATGACCCTGTCGCCATCCACCCCGGAAGGAACCGTAAAGGATGCCGACTCCGCCATCGATGCTGTCGAAAAATAACCAGATTCGAAGCTATCTTAAAAAGACACTCGTAGGAGTGTCTCAGACTGTCAAAAAAGATAACCTAGTACCGACAATTGTTACATCATTTTGTACGCATCGGAGCGGACACGGCATCGCCTGTCCGATTCCGCAGCGTACAACAGATTAACAAGGGTCTGACCCCTTGGTCATTGGTCGGCACGGGAGTTTATCGACAACCTCAGACACTCGCGGGAGTGTCTTTTTTGTGCTCAAGATCCCGGTTCCCGCAGGGCAGTACAGAGTCGGGTGATGCCGGTGGTGATTTCGGCAAAGGTTAGGTGAGCGTAGCCGAGGAGGATGTCGCTGCCGTAGGGTGTTGTGTTGCCAAAAACGTAGTTTTCAATGGGATAGACCCGGACTTGTCGGGCATTAATGCGATCGATCAGTGGGGGAGCAAAAACAACGCCGTTAAAACGGACAACCATGTGCAGCCCGGCGGCATGGCCTTTGATTTCAAATTCAGCCGGATAACAACGGGATAATTCAGCGATCAGGTGCTGGCGTTTTTTAGCATAGATTTTTTTCATCCTCCAGATGTGTTTTTCCAGCCCACCACTTTCAATAAATTCGGCCAGGGCGTACTGGGTCAGGGCTTCGGTATGAACGTCGGAATATTTCTTGAGCTCCAGGTAAGGTTCGATCAGTTGATCCGGGAGAATCAGATACCCCAACCGGATAGCCGGGGTGAGGATCTTGCTGAAGGTCCCCAGGTAAATGACCCGGTCAGGACTTAGCTCATAAAGGGATGAAACCGGCTGGCCTTCAAAGCGGAATTCACTGTCATAGTCATCCTCCAGCAGATAAGTATCATTGGCGATGGCATACTGGATCAGTTTCTGACGGCGTTGGATCGGCAGGATGCCACCCAGCGGATATTGATGGGAAGGGGTTGTATAGACAAAGGCCGGGTTCGGATGGACGGTGAGGCTGTCAGTCAACAGACCCTGATCATCCACCGGGATCCCAATTAAATGGAGTTTTGCGCGCTCAATAATCTGGCGCAATCCGGGATGGGTGGGATCTTCAATCAGGACCGCTTGCCGCTGATCCTGAAATAACGCGGCGATCAGGGCCAGACCCTGGGTCGAGCCAGAAACGATCATAATCTGGTCGGGATGACAGGTGAGTCCCCGGGTGCGTCGTAAATAGGCGGCAATCGTCTGGCGCAGCCTCATCACCCCGGCGCTGGGATGATAACGAAAAGCGGCTTCAGGAATCTGATCAAGACTGCGCTGATAGGCTTTTTTCCACGCCGACAGCGGAAACCGGGACGAATCAATGACGCCGGACTGGAAATCAATCACTGCGGATGGCGGTACTTTTGTTGCGATCATCGTGGCAGCGCATTTTTTCGTAGCGGTGTCCGGGGGGATCGAAAATACATCAATGCCATTGGCGACCACCGTCCCCGATCCATGATTTCCAATCAGGTAGCCCTCGGCAATCAATTGATTGTAAGCTTCCAGAACGGTGCTGCGGGAGATCCCCAGATCAGTGGCCAGCTGCCTGGTTGATGGCAGCTTCTCGGCCGGTGCCAGCTGGCCGTTTAAAATCAGGTGTTTGATCTGCTCATAAAGCTGTCGCATCAAGGGGCGGTCATTCTTTTTATCAAGATTAATCCACATTGCGTTCCTCCAAAAGTGGTTTGCTAAAAAAACCATTTAAGTGGTTATTTACAAACCACATCAATCTGGTAAGATTTTATCATAATCATATAAAAGAGAAAAGAGGATTATTATGGGAGAAAAACTCCGCGCCTATGTGGATTTGACAGTGGCGATGGCAATCGCCGGCAGTGCGGTTGTGGTCAGTAAAATGATGGTGGCAAGGGTGCCGGTTTTTTTGGCCACCGAACTGGGGATTGCCATCGGGCTGGTCTTTTTGCTGCTGGTCACCTTTGTGATTAAAAAAGAACACCACCGCCTGGATAAAAAATCCGTGGTGGTATTGTTGGGTCAAGCCCTGGCCGGGATTGTGTTCTACCGGGTCTTTATTTTCTGGGGGCTACAGCTGACATCAGCCGCTAACAGCGGTTTAATTTCCAGCTCTGGACCGGCCATTGTGGTGATTCTGGCATTTTTTATTTTGAAAGAGAAGATCTCAAAAAATAATGCCATCGGTCTGGCGTTTGTTATTGTCGGATTACTCTGTATCAACCTCTACACCTATTTTTCGGAAGGAACCTTGAATAGCTCATTGCTGGGAAATTTTCTGGTTCTGATTGCCGTCACTGGTGAGGGCTTATTTTCGGTGCTCAGTAAAATAAAGTGCATCCCGATGTCCTCGGTATACCGGACAACACTGGTGGCGGGAATGGCCTTTATCTGTTTACTGCCCCTTGCCATCCACGACGCCTGGGGCTATCCGTTTGCCAAAATGTCGCTTCAGACTATTTTGTGTATTGGCTATTACGGGATCTTTGTCTCATTTATATCGTATGTCCTATGGTTTCGGGGGATTGCCAAAGTTGCAGCCAGCAACGCGGCGATCTTCATTAGCGTGGTGCCGGTCAGCAGCATTATTCTGGCTGCCATCCTGCTCAATGAAAAAATCCAGCTCAGTCATCTGCTGGGGATGATCCTGATCGTCTGCGGCATTCTCATCGCCACCCAAAAATCGCCAGCGAGCGCCAGCAAAATACCCGTTCCAGAGCTAAAAAACATTACGGCTGAAACGATCGAAAGCGATTGATCCCGCGATTAGTGCCGTTTGCCCGAATAACGGTGAAGTTCAACCGCAATCACGGCGGTTTGCTCGAGGATCTGCTGATCAAAGCTGAAATCGTCCCGGCCGGTCTGCTGTTTCATAATCGCCTGTAAAGCCTCAGCCTTTGCCGCGGCATCGTCCAGAAAAACCGCCTGACCGGTGCCGATAAAACTTTCAAAATAGCAGCTGTAATCACAGCCCTTTTCGCCGCTGATCAGCTCTTTCATCTGATCCATCTCGATACAGACATGGTTATTCTGTTTCAGGATCTCTGTTTTGCGGCCTTCATTGGCACAGTGCAGAAAGATGGTAATGACGGAATCATCATGGCGATAGCCAAAATTCAGGGGCACAACATAGGGTTGGCCGTTGTCCACCATGGCCAGCCGGCACACCTTACAGCCGTTAATAATTTCAATAATCTCCGTTAGTTTGGTTACTTCCCGATTTTTACGTCGCATTTGTTTCCTCCATTTGTTTTTATTTAATAGGTAATTGCGAAACAGCCGTGAGCTTTGCGCCCAGTTTCGCACGAAACAATTGTTACACTGTACGGCGGACAGTTCTCTGAACTGTCCGCCTACACGTTACAAAACTGTTTGTGGAAACTGCACTCAAAGCAACCATTGTTCGGTGTTTTTTCATTTCGCAATTACCTATTTTTATTTAATCATTAAATTATAACTTATCGTACCGATTTTGATGCTGGCAGTCAAGCAGCTATTTCTGATTCATATCATGACTATTCTTGTGTTTATCGTGAAAGAAGTTTATAATTAAGAAAAAATTATAGTTATCGAGGAGGACCAGAACCATGGCGAGTCACCGTAATTCTAGCGAAACAAAAGCCTCCAGTGAAATAAAAGCACTCAAAGCAATCCTGTGGGTGTATATCATCCTCTGCCTGATCATTGCCGGGCTCAATTTCGGCTATGTCAGTCGGGCTACCCCGGAAGTGGCCGCCTTTATCGCCTGGCTGTGGGGTTTTTATGAAAACTGGGTCAAGACCAGTTTTATTGTTATTGGTAGCTTTCTGACCCTGCGGATTATTGGCGCATCCGGGCGGACTGAGATGCGCAAACGCAATCTGACCGGTTTTATCGTGATGGCTTTGGTCGTTCATATTGTTGGCCCGATTCTTTTAGATAATCAGGAACTTTACTTTTTTGCGATGCCACTTCCCTGGACCACCATCCCCTTACAACTGATGGACCCCAACACCGCCTTTTATCTCAAATACCTGCCGGTCTTTGGCCTCACTGGCATCGCGCTGGCGCTGGCCTTTTATCTGCTTATCACCATCGTTGTTCTGGTCGGAACGCTGCTTTGGGGACGGCGCTGGCAGTGCGCGACACTGTGCCTGTTCAATGGTTTTGCCAGTGAGGTTTTTGATCCGGTAATGCCCTTGCTGGGAACCCGGAAAAAGCTTAAGGCCCGCGGCTTAAAAGTGTTTGCCATCCTGCGTTGGCTGTTTCTGGCAGTCGCCATCGGTTTTACCGTCTACTGGGTGCTCTATCTGTTGGGTCTGCCGCTGGCCAACAGCGAGACAGTGGCAAAAATCGAAACCTATAAATACCTCGCCGCTGAACTGTTGATGGCGATGTTTTTCTGGGTCGCCTTTAGCGGTCGCGGCTACTGTTATTATTGCCCTCTGGGAACGGTGGTGGGCCTGCTTGGCAAGCTGGTTGGTCAGCAGATCACCACCAATCAGAGCAACTGCATCCAATGTGGCCGCTGCAACGTTGCCTGTCCAATGGCCATCGATTTAAAATCCCGTGCCGCCACCGGCCTTCCGGTATCCGAGCTGCGCTGTGTCGGTTGCGGTCACTGTGTCGACAGCTGCCCCACCAAGACCCTAGCATATTCAACCCGGTTTCTCGAGCGCTTTAAAAATAAAAAGTAAGAGAAAGAACGAGCTAATAAACTAACCCCGTACCGACAATTGGTCGGTACAGTATCTTACAGCAACCTCAGCAGGCCGTCGGACGATCCGCCGGCCTGCTTTTTTATGCTTTTTACTGAATTTTCAAGTAAGTTGTTCATAATGGGGTATGAAAAAAGAGAAAACGACGGAAAGGCACAGCAGCAGTGAATAAAAATTTGAGTAGGAGGCAAGAACATGGCAGAAATTTATGTTGATGTGAGAGGCGAAACCTGTCCGGTTCCTTTGGTAGAAATGCGTAAAGCCGTCAGAAAGGCGCAACCGGGGGATGTCATTGCGATTACCGGGAACAATGCCGCCTCGAAAAAAGAAATCCCGATGGCCGCCGATGCTTTGTCGCTGGCAGTCACCAGCATTGAAGAACAGGACGGCACCTGGACCATAAAAATCCAAAAGTAAAGGAGGCTTTTTCATGGCGGACAAAACAACCATTATTGTTCAGAGTGGTGATATGGATAAACTGTATAGTGCTCTGATTGTGTCCAATGGCTCGCTGGCGATGGGGATGGAGGTATCCCTGTATTTTACCTTCTGGGGATTGCTGCGCCTGAAAAAAGGCGGCCTGGAAAAAGGGCCTTTATCGAAAATGCATTTTCTGGGCTTGGGAAAAAAGATGATGCTGGGACGGATGAAAAAAAATAATGTCGCTTCCCTGGAACGGCTGATGGCTGATTTTAAGGAACTGGGCGGCAAAATCATCGCCTGTGAAATGACCATGGACATCATGGGTTTAAAACGATCCGATCTGATCGAAGACATCATTGACGACTATGGGGCCGTCGGAACCTACATCCAGGAAGCCCGACAGTCAGCGATTACCTTGTTTATCTAAGGGGGGGGACTCATGGAAAACGTGTATTATTTGGATAATGCCGCCGCTACCCGGCTGGATGAGCAGGTGCTGGAAGTGATGAAACCGCTATATTTTGACCGTTACTCGGTGGCGACCTCGGAATTTGGTTATTCGTTGGGGGTTGAGGCAAAAGAAGCCCTGGATGATGCCAGAACTAGGCTTGCAAAGGCCCTGGGCGCCAACAGCCAGGAGTTTATTTTCACCTCCGGCAGTGCCGAGTCCAGTAATTTGGCCTTAAAAGGGGTTGCCAAGGCTTTGGGGGCAAAAAAAGGTAAACACCTGATCGTCTCCAAAATTGAAGACTTTCCAGTGCTGTACAGCGCCAGAACCCTGGAAAAGGAAGGCTTCACCGTCGATTATCTGGACGTCGATGGGGATGGTCTGGTGGATCTTAAAAAACTCCAGGCGCTGATCAGCCCGGAAACCATTTTGGTCTCGGTTCAGCATGGTAATCAGGAGATCGGCACCCTTCAGGATATCAATGCGATCGGCAAAATCTGCCATGATCAGGGGGTCCTCTTTCACACTGACGCCACCCACACCTTTATGCGTGTGCCTCTGGATGTCAACACCATTGCCGTTGATCTGATCACCGTCTCGGCTCATACCCTGCATGGTCCTAAGGGGATTGGTGGACTCTATGTAAAAAAAGGCACCACTCTGGCTAAAATAATGGATGGCGGTTTTCAGGAGTTTGATCTCCGCGGCGGGATGGATAACATTCCCGGTGCCGTCGGCTTTGCCAAAGCGGTGGAACTGGTGACGGCGGATGAAAACATCCGGCTGGCAGCAATGCGGGATCACATTATCACCATGGTGAGCGAGCAGATCCCTGATGTTATCCTAAACGGTCATCCCCGGCAGCGGACGCCCCAAAATGCCAATATCACCTTCCATTATGTGGAGGGGGAATCGATCACCCTTCATCTGGACATGTATGGCATTGCCGTCAGCACCGGTTCGGCTTGTTTTAGCCGCTCCCTGGAAGCCAGTCATGTGATTGCCGCCATCGGTGGTGACCATGAGCGGGCTCACGGCTCGATCCGGATGACAGTGGGTCGCTTCAATACCATGGAAGAGGTGGTTTTTGTGGTGGAAACGCTGAAAAAGGTGGTTGAGAACCTGAGAAAAATCAGTCCCCTGGGAAAGGAATAGGAGGAAATAACAATGGCAAGTCCTTATAACGATCTGGTCCTGGAACATTTTAAGAATCCCCGCAATACCGGGCGGATTGAAGATCCCGATGGCAAAGCAACCGAAGGCAGTCCGGCCTGCGGCGATATGGTGTCACTCTATTTAAAGGTCGATCCCGAGACCAAGAAGATCGATGATATCAAATTTGAATCTTACGGTTGTGCCTCAAACATCGCCACCGGTTCGATTATTACCGAACTGGCCAAAGGCAAAACCATTGATGAAGCCAAAAATATTACCTGGCAGGAAGCTTCGGAAGCCCTGGGCGGGCTGCCCAAAATCAAGGCTCATTGCTCGGTGCTGGCAGTGGAGGTGTTGCGCTCGGCAATTCAGAATTATGAAGAAAAGCACGGCCTGGTTACTGAAAAGGTCGCCACTACCGAAGAAATTGTCAGAAAACGCTTAAAGAAGGTCATGAATCCGATCAAAGGCCTGGATATGGTGGCTACTCATCTGGTCAAGGAAATTGATATCACCGGTGGCGTGGTTCGGATCGTCATCGATCTCCCCGAAACCCATCAGTTTGCCAACGCCATCAAAGAAGACGCAGTGGAAAAAATCGAATCCCTCTGGGATATCGATCAAGTCATCGTCGAGTTTACCGACTGATAATTGATCGGTACGGTAGTTTATCGCCAATAAAAAAGAGCAACCTGTTAAAGCGTTGCTCTTTTGCCGCTAACGGGCAGTTTTTGAAACAGCAATAATACTTAAGGTCAGAGCTGCGGCGCCCATTACCAGGGCAACCATACTGGATACAAAAGCGGCTACTTTCATCGAACTACCTCCTTATTCGTTTTTTTCAGTTGTTTTCAATCCTCGTCGTAAAAACCACTCATGGAATAATCTTCAAGCGCTTCCAATAAAAAGACCAGACTTCCGGTCATGCTTTCGGCGGTAGTAACGACAATTTCTTTTTCTTCTTCGGTCAAATCCATGAATTCTTCTTCAAGATCACATAGACGTTTAATTAGAAATAATAATTCTGTTTTCATACTTCTCCTGTCCACTGTCTTTTCTAATTATAATACTATCGGCTTAGCAAAGAAATTGCAAGAAAAATTGTACTTAAATGGTTTAATCGATGCTTTTCAGCAGTCTTGGGCCCGGCTGACGATGATTTTCTGCCATAAGGATGGGAAAACTGCTATAATGATCTTATCGCAGACAAAGGAGAAAATGCAATGAGTAAAACAAAATGGCCGGGATCGGTATTACTGGCCCCGGTACCTCCGGTGTTGGTAACCTGTGGCGAGGCCGCATCAGAAAATATCATAACGGTGGGCTGGACCGGGGTTCTCAATACCAAACCGCCGATGACCTATATTTCGCTGCGGCCCGGTCGCTTATCTTATGAAATCATTACCGCCACTCGGGAGTTCACCATCAATTTGTCGACTGTAGCGCTGGTCAATGCCGTCGATTTCTGCGGGGTGCGCTCCGGCCGGGAGATCAATAAATTTGAACGGATGGGCTTAGCCGCAATCCCCGGAGATACAGTAAAGTGTCCGATGCTGGCCGCTAGCCCCTTAAGTCTGGAATGCCATGTTAAAGAAATCATCCCGCTGGGCACCCACGACATGTTTATGGCCGAGATTCAGGCAGTTCATGTGGAGGACACTCTTATCGATGACAATGGAAAACTCCATCTCGATCGGGCTGACCTCCTGGCCTACGTCCATGGTGAATACTTTGGTCTGGGCAAAAAGGTTGGCAGTTTCGGTTATTCGGTTCGCAAAAAGAAAAAGAAGAAACGACACGCACAGCAAAAATAAGCCTCAAACGATGGGCGTAAACCCATCGTTTGAGGTTGTCGAGAAATACCGTACCGACCAATTATCAATCTATTGTTTGCTTGCGCCATGCGAAATCCGCTACGCTCCTTTCGCCTTGGTCGCGGGCAGTCGCCAACTATAAGAAAGCTTATGATTGGCTCGTTGCCTGCGCGCAGAATCGGACAGGCGATGCCGTGTCCGCCCCGATGCAAACAATCAGATTATTAATTGTCGGTACTGGGTTATCAATTGGTCGGTACGCAGTCTACAATCAAACCCTTTTATAGCTTGGTAATCCAGCCTTCGGGTCCGGCCAGATCGCCCAGTTGGATCGCGTTGAGGGTATCGTAGAGTTTTTTGGTCACCGGGCCGACTGCGGTTTCGCTGTAGAAAACGTGCAGCCGGTTGTGATGGAAGATACCGCCGATGGGGGTGATTACCGCAGCAGTGCCGCAGGCGCCGGCTTCGGCAAAGATATCCAGTTCGTCGATGAAAACATCCTCTTCGGATACGGCCATCCCTAAAACATGCTCGGCCAGATACAGCAGCGAGTATTTGGTGATGCTGGGTAAGATCGAAGGGGAGTCGGGGGTGACAAAGCGATTGTCTCTGGTGATGCCAAAGAAATTGGCGGCGCCGACCTCTTCAATTTTGGTGTGCGTCGTCGGGTCCAGGTAGATGCAATCGGCAAAGCCGTTCTTAACGGCAATTTCATGGGCCAGCATCGAGGCCGCATAGTTGCCGCCAACCTTCTGTTGGCCGGTGCCGTTGCAGGCTGCCCGGTCATAGTCGGAGACCATAAAATTAACTGGCGTCAGCCCACCTTTGAAGTAAGCGCCGACGGGCATACAGAAAACCGTAAAGATGTATTCATTGGCTGGTTTAACCGCCATGCTATTACCGACCCCAATCATCATCGGGCGGATATACAGCGAGCCGCCAGTACCATAGGGCGGAATATAGGCTGCATTGGCCTTGACCACCTCGAGGCAGGCTTTGATAAAGGTCTCTTCAGGAATAACCGGCATTAACAGCCGTTGGCAGGAATCCTGAAAGCGTTTGGCATTCTGGTCAACCCGAAACAACTGAATCTCGCCATTTTTCGTCCGATAGGCCTTCAGTCCTTCAAAACACTGCTGCCCATAATGCAGACAGGGAGCTGCTTCACCCAGATGCAAAACATTATCTTCAGTCAAAACCCCTTCATCCCACTGCCCGTCTTTCCAGAACGACAGATAGCGATAATCCGTTTTGATATATTCAAATCCCAATTGATCCCAATTAATTTCTAATTTTTTAGTCATTTTTAGCTCCTTTTTAATATCTATCCTAATTGATTGCGAAATTTGAAAGAATCGAACAAACTATTTCGTAACGTGTCGGTGAACAGTACAAGAAAGTGTTGTGCGCCCTAGTGTAGAAATTGTTTGGTGTAACCGACAGCGAAGCCCATGGTAGTTTTTTAAATTCAGACAACCTGTTTGCTTCCCTAGACAAAGGACATCACCAGGCCCATGATACAACCCAATAATCCGCCCAGCCAGACAATGGCATTGAGTTCCTTACGCATGATTTCCAACAGCATTTTTTCAAAAGTCAGGACATCGTAGCCGTTAATCTGATCTTCAACCAGTTTTGACAAGTCCAGGGCGTGTATTAAGATGCCGATGTTTTTGTCGATCAGTTGATGATAGGTCGAAATAACCCAGGCGACAAATTCCGGAATCCGGTCTTCGTATTCAAGATAAAGGTCACAAAGCCGTTTATCGAGCAGATTGGTGCTTTCTTTTTCAAAGATGTTATCGAGAATACTCTCGCCTTTTTCAACCACCATCCGTTCGATGATTTCAGACATTTTAACCTTGGCAGAACTGATCAGATTTTCATTGATCAGCATCGCAAACATTGAACCTTGGAGATTGCTGACAATTTCGGTGACGGCGATTTCTGATAAGAGCGGCCCAAGTTCCATTTTGACCATCCGTTCATAAGAGAAACCGACCACTTTGTTTGTCACATCTGTGATGATCAGCGCACCGCGTTCGGTGCCGGAAAACGAGTAAAACAGCTCCCGCAGGGTTTCGTCGCTGGTGCTTTTTTTAGCAATCAGGCCATTGACGGCGATGGTGATCTTGTCGTCCATTTCCGGGGACAGCAGACCATTTTTGATGACGTCCTCATTAAGCAGATTGTTGGCCACCACGTCCCCGAGTGATTTGGCGATACGGGGTTTTTCTTTAGGGATTAAGCCCGGGGTAAAGGGCAAGGTCAACCCGAATACCTTGATGGCGTTTAAGGGGCGAAAGAGCATCCGAATCGCGATGCCGTTAGTGATCAGTCCGATGATGCCGCCCAGTAACGGACCGATAAAGAATGATAAATCCATGATTTCCTCCTGTCATGCCTTTTGATAGTTAGTTAATCAGAAACGGAACGAAAATTTTACGTCACGTTCGTAATGAACGCTTCCATTGTAACTAGTGTATATTTTAATCTTTTTAAAACATGCTGTCCAGTGGAATCATGAAAACCAGTAAGAAATGCATGATTTACTGGTATTTATGATTGTTTTTACTTTAGCAAGCTGATACAATAAAGCAAGAAAATTTTTGGAAGCAGAGGGAAATGATGAAAAATGAGAATTTAAAACGGTGGATCTACCTGTGTGTTGGAACCATCATGCTGTTGTTTCTGGGATTATTGTATGCCTGGTCAATTTTTAGGGCGCCGCTGAACAAGGTCTTTGAAACGTGGACGGTAACAGACTTATCACTAAATTTTACCATCTCAATTATCTTTTTTTGTATTGGTGGTTTTGTCAGCGGACAATTAACCCGCTTGATCAAAAACCGGACCATTGTTCTGATCGCGGCAGCGATGTTGTTTATCGGTTTCTTCGGGGTCTCGAAAATCGATCCGAGTCAACCAGAACAAAGTCTGATGATGTTGTATATCTTTTATGGGGTACTTTGCGGAACCGGCGTTGGTATGGGCTATAACTCAATTATTAGTGCGGTTGTACCCTGGTTTTCTGAAAAAGCTGGTTTGGCGTCAGGAATTTTATTAATGGGCTTTGGACTTGGCGGTTTGATTCTGGGAACGATGATCAGTTCTCTAATTGGCGACGTCGGCGTTTTGAACACTTTCTTTTATCTGGCGATCATGGGAGCAATTGTGATGGCTCTGGGCTCCTTCTTTATAAAAAAACCGGTAACTGCGCCCAAAAAAGCGGTAGCTGTTGCGGGTGAGACCAGCCAGAAAAAAGAATATACAGCCAGAGAAATGTTAAAAACCGGCGTATTCTGGACTTATTTCTTCTGGGGGATTATGATTACCGCATCGGGACTGCTGATTATTGGGAGTGCAGCAACCATTGCGGTGGCCTTTGGTGCACCGGCCCAGTTGGGGCTGTTGGTATCCGTTTTTAATGGTGGCGGTCGTGTTGTGATCGGAACGGTGTTTGACAAAATGGGCAGAGCGAAGGCTATGGGAATCAATACCATACTTCTGCTGGTTGCTGGCGTTTTCTTGTTTATGGGTGCCACGATGAATAATGTTATTTTCATCTTTATCGGGCTTTTATCGGTTGGGGTTACCTATGGTGGCGTGCCAGCTTTATCCTCGGTGGTGATCAATTCCAGTTTTGGTTCAAAAAATTATCCCCTTAATTTCAGCTTGTCCAATTTTTTACTGGTACCGGCGGCTATTATCGGACCAATGATCTCCAGTTATTTACTGCAGAACTCTGGCGGTAGCTATAGTTCGACCTTTATTGTAATTATAGTCTTCGCTGCCATTGCTTTGGTGCTGAACCACATATTAGGGATACAAAGTAAAAAACTAAGCCAGGCTTCAATTATCGCAGTGGGCGAGAATTAAGCACCACCTGCGGTCAGCAATTGGCCAAATTAAAACCCAAATTAAGGATGAGCTGTTAAAATTTGTCATAAGAATGAATGAATTTGGAGGGCAAATATGGAACTGAAGGATAAAATTTTAGCTTGTATGGAACAGCATGGAGCGCCGATGACTGCTGGCGAAGTTGAAAAAGCCTTGAAGGTTGATCGTAAAGAAGTTGATAAAGCCTTCAAACAGCTAAAAAAAGAAGAAGCTATTGTCTCCCCGGTGCGCTGCAAGTGGGAACCAGCCAAAAAATAACTAAAAAGAAAGGGAAACCTTTCTTTTTTTTCGAGCAGACTGGCTTTTGAGAGGTTTATTCGCTATACTGGTAGCAGCTATAATTGTTTGCAAGGGGTGCGGTGCCTCAATTAACTGAAGAAGGACAAAAAAGATGAAACATTTTATTGAATTTAAAGATGTACATAAGCGCTATCATATGGGGGAGGTAACCATTAATGCCGCTAACGGGATCAATTTTTTTATTGATGAGGGCGAATTTGCAGTGGTTGTGGGCCCCAGCGGAGCTGGTAAAACAACGGTTCTTAATATCCTGGGTGGGATGGACGATTGTGATGAAGGCCAGGTGATTGTTGGCGAAAAAGATGTTGCGGCCCTAAACCGTCGGGAGTTGGCCGAATATCGGCGTTACGACACCGGTTTTGTTTTTCAATTTTATAATTTGATTCAAAATCTCACGGCGGTTGAAAACGTCGAGTTGGCGACCCAGATCTGTCATGATCCGATGGATGCCGAAACAGTTTTAAAAAGTGTCGGCCTGGCAGAACGACTGGGAAATTTTCCTTCGCAGCTTTCCGGAGGCGAACAGCAGCGGGTGGCGATTGCCCGAGCTCTGGCTAAACGCCCCAAACTATTGCTTTGTGATGAACCGACCGGAGCACTGGATTATAATACCGGCAAGAATATTTTAAAACTGCTCCAGGAAACCAGCCGCAAAGAAAAGATGACGGTAATTCTGATCACCCATAATCAAGCCATTACGCCGATGGCCGATAAGGTTATTATCATGAAAAATGGTCAGGTTCAGAAGAGTTATCTCAATGAAAAGCCCTTATCTGTTGACGAGATCGAATGGTAGTCGGCTCACTACCCTCCGGGGCGCGCTTGCGCTTGATGGGTTTGCACTGGTAAAACTCCTGGGTCAGGGGCGCTTTGGATGCAGCTATCTGATATCCCGGGAAGATCAGGACTACGTTGCTAAAATATTTCACCCCAATGATGTCAAGCGCCGCAAAAGAAAACTGAACTGGGAAATTAAGTTTCTTAGAACCATCGACCATTCAGCCATTCCCAAATTGATCCAGGTCATTGATCGGGATGGTTGCTTTGGATTGGTGATGCAAAAAATGCCGGGGCAGACCCTCGAGGATTGGCTTGCGTGTGACTATGCCTTTGGTAAAAGCGAAATCGCCATTATTTTTTTTCAATTAATTGCGGTTATGGATTATCTGGCAGACCTTGGCATCAGCCATCGGGATATTAAAGCTGACAATATTTTATGGACCGGTGATCAGCTGTCTCTGATTGATTTTGGTTCGGCCAGAAAGATGTTGTCATTTGATACGCACTTTAATCCGGATTTTTGGGGGATCGGTGATGTTTTTATGCGCCTGGCATTAAGCTGCGAGGAAATTACAGCAAGTTTCAATAACGGCGGAATTGAACAGTTTGATCTAACCGAGGAAGAGCTTTTGGTGATCAAGCGGTTACTGCACATTGAAAAGCCCTATCCGAATTTTCGGGTTTTAAGAGC
The DNA here is from genome assembly GCF_002435675.1 of Acetobacterium sp. UBA5834. Taxonomy (NCBI): domain Bacteria; kingdom Bacillati; phylum Bacillota; class Clostridia; order Eubacteriales; family Eubacteriaceae; genus Acetobacterium; species Acetobacterium sp. UBA5834. Next base: position 66,088 of record NZ_DJGY01000069.1, read on the forward strand.
TGCCGTTAAACAGCACTGGACATAAAAAGGTGCATAACAGCGCTTGGGAATCGCTCCATGTTTGTGAGCAGTCATACAAAAATTATAAGGAAGGGGAGTGTCTGAGAGCTTTGAATGAACTTACCTATTATCTGCCCATTCTATTAATTGTAACCGCCAATGTGTTTTATAACATCTGCACGAAATCGACACCGGAGACGGTCAATCCTTTTTTATCACTGTTGGTTACGTATCTGGTGGCAGCGTTATTGACGTTGATTCTGATGCTGGCCAATGGCTTGGAAGAAGGAATCGTCCAGTCGGTTAAACGACTGAATTGGACCAGTTTTGCCCTGGGGATTTCGGTTGTCGCCCTGGAATTTGGTTACATAACCGCCTATCGGGCTGGCTGGAATATTAGCCTGGGGTCGCTGGTTGCCAATATCTCATTGGCGATCTTACTGATTCCCATTGGTATCTTGCTATACAAGGAGGTTTTGACCACCAATCATCTGGTAGGTATTGCTCTTTGCCTGGTAGGGTTATTTTTTATTAATCGATAATTACATTAAATTTAAATAAGGAGACGAATGCCGGATGCAGTTTAAAACAGCATATTTTGAGGAGCTCTGGTTAAGTGACAACCAGAAAAAAGAACCAACTGCAGAATTTTGGGACTTTCGGGCGGAGGAATACAATCTTTCATCGTCAACCGGAGACGCTCAGTTAAATCGTAAAGACAAGGTTCAGGCCTTGATTGACAAAGGGATTATCACGAGTGAAACAACCGTCCTGGATATCGGTTGTGGGCCGGGACAATTTGCAGTTGAGTTGGCAAAAAAAACAAAAAAAGTGGTGGGGCTGGATTTTTCTAAAAAGATGGTGCACTATGCCAGAGAAAATGCCGCAGCTGCGGGGTTACAAAATACCGAGTTTATTCTCTCGGATTGGGACAGCTTTCACTACCTAGAATCTTTTGATCTGGTGATTGCCAGCATGTCACCGGCGATTTGCAAACCGGATCATCTTTATAAAATGATTGGCTCCTCCAGAGGTTTTTGTTATCTGTCATCGTTTGTGGAACGACATAGTTGTCTGAAAGAAACACTCTACACACTAACAGATCAACATTATATCCGCCAGTTTAATAAGCTGAACTATATTTTTAATATTTTATGGACAAAGGGTATTTTCCCGGAACTGACATACGAAACGGGGCTTCACAAGCGAGTTTTCCCACTGGAAAAAGCAAAGGGGATTTATAGCCGGGAGCTAGCCGTTTTAGATAATCCGGATCAGCTTGCGCGGGTTCATCAATATTTGGAAAAAGTGGCAGAAAATGGGGTGGTGACCGAAACATTGCAACAACGAAAAGGTGAACTGATCTGGGAAATAGTTTGATGTAGAATAAATATGTCCGCCATTTTATTGCTAAATGGCGGACATTTGAAATGGACAGTATCAATTCGATGTGGAGAAATCCAGCTTTGTGATGCGGGCTTGGGAAATCCGATGGAAGACGATGAGCGATCCCATCAGTAGTCCGACTGAGGTTAACCAGGTCAGCGGAAGATTTCCATAGCTCAAACCAGCTATCAGATAACCGATAAAGCTGCAGGATGCCACCAGCAGGGCATAAAGCATCTGGGTTGAAACGTGCTGGATATGATCGCAGCCAGCCCCGGTGGAAGAAAGAATGGTTGTATCCGAAATGGGTGAACAATGGTCGCCGAAGACGGATCCCGCCAGTGTTGTTGACAAAGTTACGACCATTAGTTCCGGGGCGGTGTATTGGGAAATCATGACGACAATCGGAATGAAGATCCCAAAGGTACCCCAGGCCGTTCCGATGGAAAAGGACAAGAGGGCCGAAACCAGGAAAATCATGGCCGGGATCAGCCCCACTGGGATACTGCTGGATTTAACCAGTTCGCCAATAAAGAGGCCGGTACCCAGCAGATCCTGACATAGGGCACCGATAGTCCAGGCAAGGGTTAGAATAATATAGGCCGGAACCATGGTTTTGATTCCTTCGCCGATGCCACCCATAAAGGTTTTAAAACCAATCAGTTTACGGGGGATAAACAGCAAAAAGGTCACAACCAGAGCCCAGAAGGCGCCCATTACCAGGGCTGCCGAGGCATCACAATTGCCAAAGGCTTCCGATAAGGTCAAGCCTTCACCGGACCAGTAGCCACCGTTTTGGAGCATCGAGAAAATTGAGAAGGCAATCAGTGAGCTGATTGGAATAACCAGATCCCAGAGTGTGCCTTTGCCATCCATCAGAATTTTTTCTTCCAGTTCAGTATCCAGGGCTCCCAGCTGACCGGTTTCGGTCGCTCGCTGTTCAACCCGGGCCATTGATCCGAAATCCAGATTGGTAACAGAAATAATTATAACCATCAAGATACTTAACAAGGCATAAAGGTTGTAAGGGATGGTCGCCACGAAGGCACTCAGTTCATTTTGGAAAGCTCCCGTTTCATAAAGGGTCGAGCCGACCGCTGCTGCCCAACTGGAAATCGGGGCGATGATGCAGACTGGTGCTGCGGTGGAATCGATGATGTAGGCCAACTTGGCCCGGGAAATCTGATATTTGTCAGTGACCGGTTTCATAACCGTGCCAACGGTGAGGCAGTTAAAATAATCATCAACAAAAATAATAACGCCCAGAGCACTGGTGGCCAGCTGGGCACTGCGGCGGGATTTAAGCTTGGTGGCGGCCCAGTTGCCATAAGCCCGAGAACCTCCGGCAATGGTTACAACATAAACCAGGGCTCCCAGCAGCCCCAAAAATAAGATGATATTAAACTTGCCCGGTTCACCAACGGTTTCAGCCATCAGGCCAAAAGCAACCGTACCCATTTCAACCACACCGCCGCCGCTGTTAACGACATAGATCAGGGTTCCGGATAGAATTCCGATTAGCAGGGCGGAGATAACTTCTTTTGTAATCAACGCCAGAACAATGGCAATCATTGGTGGAATAATGGACAAAATGCCCACATCGACTGTTTCAAACAATTTTTTCTCCTCTCATAAACATAATATTTCAGATAATTGCAAAAAGTTCATAAATACGTTTCACCGCTTGATATTACCTGACTTAAATTTTTCAAACAGGGTGTAGTCTATCATAATTGATTGCGTTAATCAAATGCGCATTTTAGAATAATTGTCGGAGCGGGGCGATGGGACTGAATATTTATTCTGGGACGGGGACTGTACAAGCTGATAAGAATCATGTAAGATAAGGTGTGCTAAAATGAGTTAGGCAGTTTAAAAATTATAAATATGAGGAAATGAATGAATAATTATATCGAAAAAAATATTTTGCCCCTGGTGACAAAACCAATCACCTATCTTGGTAATGAGGTGAACGCAGTCCATAAGATTCCGAGTCCGGAGATGATTCGTTTTGCCTTTGCTTTCCCGGACACCTATGAGGTGGGAATGTCTCATTTGGGCATGAAAATACTCTATGGGTTACTCAACGAAGAAAAAGATGTCTGGTGTGAGCGGGTCTTTGCGCCCTGGGTAGATATGGAAGAACAGTTGCGTCAGCATGATTTGCCATTATATGGCCTGGAATCGATGCTGCCCTTGAACGACTACGATTTTGTGGGCTTTACACTGCAATATGAAATGAGCTTCAGTAATATTTTAAACATGCTGGAATTAGGAAAGATCACCCTGCGCAGCGTTTTGCGAGAGGAAGACGAGCCCTTTGTGATTGCCGGGGGCCCCTGCGCCTATAACCCGGAGCCACTGGCTGATTTTATTGATCTTTTTGTCATTGGTGAAGCGGAAGAGGTGATTCTTAAAATTATGGCTGCCCACCGGGAATGGAAAAAAGCTGGTGGCAACCGCCAGGACTTTCTAAAAAGGGCAGCTCAGATTGACGGGGTTTATGTCCCGGCATTTTATGCGGTCAGCTATGATAAGCAAACCGGGCTAATTACCGCCTTTTCCCCGATTGTCAAAGAAGCACCACCAACGATCCGCAAGCAATTTATTGAAAACCTTGATCAGGCTTACTTCCCGGAAAAAATTGTAGTATCCTATACCGAAACTGTCCATGATCGGATCAGTTATGAAATATTCAGAGGCTGTGGCCGGGGTTGCCGTTTTTGTCAGGCTGGGATGATCTACCGCCCGACCCGGGAAAAAACCGTGCCAACTATCCAGGCAAAAATCAAAGCGCTGATCGACGCCACTGGCTACGATGAGGTTTCACTGTCATCGCTCAGTACCGGTGATTACAGCGAAATTGAAGCCCTGATTAAAAACCTGGTTTGTGATTATGCGGATGGAAAAGTCAGTATTTCCTTGCCATCACTGCGGATTGACTCCTTAAGCATTGAGATGTTGGAAGAAATCCAGAAAGTTCGCAAAACCGGTTTGACGCTGGCACCAGAAGCTGGAACCCAACGGATGCGGGATGTCATTAATAAAGGTGTTACTGAGGAAAATCTGCTTGACACGGTACGAACGGCTTTTGAAAAGGGCTGGGGACATGTTAAACTGTATTTTATGATTGGTTTGCCGGGGGAAACGCTGACAGATATCGAAGGCATTGCGGATTTAGGGCAAAAAGTTGTGGATGAATACTTTAAAATTGATCGAGAAGTCCGCAACAAAAGTTTGAAAGTCGTTTTAAGCACCTCTTCCTTTGTGCCCAAGCCATTTACACCTTTTCAGTGGATGGGCCAGAATACCCGGGAAGAATTTAAACAGAAACAACGTCATTTAAAAGCCAGTATTAAAGATCGCAAGATTTCTTACAGCTGGCATGACAGCGGGGTTAGCTTCTTGGAAGCAGTCTTTGCCCGGGGTGACCGTCGTTTAGGTTCGGTGCTGGAGATAGCCCATCAAAAAGGTTGCCGCTTTGATGGCTGGGGCGAATGCTTTGATCTGCAAAAATGGATGGATGCTTTTGACGAGGCCGGGGTTGATCCGGATTTTTATGCTTTACGAAACCGGGACTACGAAGAAATTCTGCCCTGGGATTTTATCAATACTGGCATTACCAAGGACTTTTTACAAACCGAAGCAAAAAAAGCCGAGACAGCTTTAACAACACCGTTTTGTCCCGATACGTGTTCAAATTGCGGCATTATGGAATTCAAGAAAGGATGGAAATGCAATGGTTAAAATTCATTATCAGTTTAAACGCTCAACCCCGCTGCGTTTTTTATCCCATCTGGATCAACAACGATTGTTTCAACGGGCGTTTCGCCGGGCGAATATCCCGGTTGCATACTCCCAGGGTTTTAACCCCCATCCCCGGATGTCATTTGCGCTGGCGATGTCGGTGGGTTTAACCAGTGACGCGGAGTATGGTGAGGTGATTGTATCTACGGACATCGATGTGGACACCTTTATTCACCGGATGAACCAGGCACTGCCGAAGGGTCTTGAAATTATTGCTGCAAAAATCTGCGGTGAGGGGGTCGAATCCCTGTCGGCATCGCTTTATCAAAGTGACTATCGGATTCGCATCAAGGTCATGCCAGAAACAGATTTAAACGAATTGGCAGCATCTGTGCGCATGTATCTGGAACTTCCACAGATTTTGATCCAGAAAAGAAATAAAAAAGGAAAATATGTACAAAAAAATATCCGACCCTTTATTGAATCGATTTCGGTATGTGCAGACGCCGAAATCGATCATGTCAATGTAAAGATGACGCTGATTTATATCGAGCAGCAATGTGTCAAGCCGGAACAGGTCTTAGCGAGTTTCAACGATCAAATCAGAGCGGTTTTTGTGATCGATCCGACGATCGAATTACATCGTGAAAAACTGCTGCTTAAAGTCGATGCTTAAGGTTTACAAAAGAAATAAAAACGTTTACAAAAAATGCCTTTACATTTCAAAGAAACGTGCTATAATTTAGCTAAATCAAAGATCAACACGATCCTTTTCACAATTGATTAATAAGATCATTGAAAAGTAAATAAACCTTAACAGCCGATAAGATTAGAAAGACGGTGATTTGTTTAGAGATAAAAATTTAAAATAACCCGAATGGATGAATAAGATTTTATCGATTGTCATTTCCAAAGATGCAGCAGTTCTTAAAACCAAATTGGGTAGGCGGCATCGACATTGATGGCCTGATTAATTGGCGATCGGTATTTAATTATGGACGTGAGCATCACTTTTTAAGTGGTGTGACCATAAAAATAATAATGGATCAACGATAATTAACCACATAATGGAAATGACGATTTGCCACTGAAACGGTAAAAATTTGAATTGAATAAAAAATATCCTGAAGAATTTTGCCAGTTAAGCGTTTATTACTTTTAGAAAAGTGAAGAAGTGGATTTTTGGTGAAATGAAAGGGGTGAGTCCAAAAGGAATGACATCTGAAATCGAAAGCTGAAGCCGGTTCTGCATTTATTGTGGAATCGGCTTCAGCGTTTTTTGCGGTTAATTAATTATTTTAGTATAAAAATGTTAATCCAGTAATTGTATTATACTTTATAACTACAAAACATAGAAGGTGAGGATTTGCAATGAAATCATATGTATTAATTATTATGAAACCCGATGCGTTGGAGACGGAATTAGTTGAACCGATTATAAAACGGTTTATCGAGCATGACTTCAGGATCGAGATGATCGGATATAAGAGCGTCAGTGACGACTTGATCTTAACCCATTACGCCCACGTAGTTGAAAAACTGGGAGAATCGTTTAAAAAAATGGCCATCACAGCTTTTGCTGGGAAAGCAATGATGCCCATTATTCTTAGTCAGGACGGGGAAAATGCCATCGGCAATGCCCGGGAATTAACGGGCGCCACCGACCCGGCCCGGGCTGAACCGGGAACGATTCGGGGTGATCTGGGAACCGATTCCTTTGATAATGCCGACCGGGAAGCTCGCTGCTGTAACAATCTGATCCATTGCAGTGATTCAAACGAAGCTCTGCTAACCGAACTTAAACTCTGGTTTGCGCCGGAAACCTATCAACTCTTTGCGTCGCTAATCCAAGTGCTCAATTGAATTCGAGTGATTTACCGGGCAGTGCTTCCGGATTGGGTTAAAATATCTATGGAAATGACAATAATTACCTCTTGCCTGGGCTTAAGATAGGCTTAAGGTAAATACTTGTCATTTAGAATGTTTAGTATTGTGAAGCAAGATAAATAATGATAAAATGATCCCACTATAATTTTAAGGGGGTTAAGATGAATTTTTCGGAAATTATTGCAGCTGTCAACAATTTTGTTTGGGGACCTGTAATGCTGGCGTTACTGATGGGAACCGGGATCTTTTTGACAGTCCGGTTAAAGTTTCTGCCATGGCGAAACTTGGGTTATGCATTGAAATCGGTTTTTGCTAAGCAGGATCCATCAAAAAAAGATTCGAGTGGGGATATTTCACCCTTCCAGTCTTTAATGACGGCGCTGGCAGCGACCATTGGTACGGGTAACATTGTCGGGGTGGCGACCGCCATGGTTCTGGGGGGACCCGGAGCGCTGGTATGGATGTGGATCAGTGCTTTGTTTGGTCTTTCCACCAAATACGGGGAAAGTGTTCTGGCGGTTAAATACCGGGAAACCAACAAAGAAGGTGAAATGGCTGGCGGGCCGATGTATGCCATGAAAAACGGTTTTAAAAATAAAACCATCGGTGCAGTACTGGCAGTGTTGTTCTCAGCCTTTGCGGTGATCGCTTCTTTTGGAATCGGTAACATGACCCAAGCCAATTCTATTGCCAGCGCTGTTGTTGGAACCTTTGGTATTCCTACCTGGATTACCGGAGCAGTTATCACAATTCTGGCTCTTGTTGTATTACTGGGTGGGATTAAAAGTATCGGTCGGGTCTGTGGTGTCATTGTTCCCTTTATGGCAGTCTTTTACTTTGTGGCCGGTATATTAGTAATTATTATTAATTTTGAAAACCTGCCTGCCGGTCTGGCTCAAATCTTTACAATGGCCTTTTCACCCACAGCGGTGGCTGGTGGGGTTGGCGGTACGGTGATTGCCAGCATGCTCAGTGCCATGCGTTGGGGGGTTGCCCGGGGGGTTTTCTCCAATGAAGCCGGTTTAGGTTCGGCGCCAATTGCGGCAGCCGCTGCTAAAACGGATCATCCTTCCCGTCAAGGTTACATTAACATGACCGGGACCTTCTTCGATACCTTGGTTGTATGTTCCATTACCGGTCTGGTAATTGCTTCTTCCGGTATGCTTGGTACCATGACCGAAGCCGGAAAACTGCTCAGTGGGGCAGCGTTAACGATTGCCGCCTTTGAATCGGCATTAGGTCCGATCGGCGGATACATTGTCACTATTGGGATCATGCTGTTTGCCTTCTCAACCATTTTAGGTTGGGAATACTATGGAGAAAAATCGCTAGAGTATTTAATTAAAGCGCCGATGGCAGTAACAATCTATCGTTTGTTTTACAGTCTGGTCGCGTTTGTCGGCGCCACCACTGCTCTGCAGATTGTCTGGGATTTCTCGGATACCATGAATGGATTAATGGCAATTCCTAATCTGATCTCATTACTGGTTTTAAGTAATGTCATTGCGAAAGAGTGTTTTGATTATGAAGATAAAGTAATCAAGCCGGAACGTGAATTGCGAAAATTGGGAAAAAAGGCAGTTGTTGATAACGAATAGCAACTGTGCTTAAAATGTAATAAAGTGTCCGCAGTCAATGGATGATCTCAACGAGATCCAAACTGCGGACACTTTTATGTTTACTTGATTTTTCGGGCATGCACCGCAAAGCGGGCATCATCGAAGGTGTAGATACAGGTGGACAGGGTCAGCACTTCATCGTCCGGGGAAACAACCACACCGGTATCATACAGTGAACGGGCTTTGAGTCGATTCATATAGTTGATAAACTCGGTGTCACTTGAAAAACTGGGCTGGCGATAATCGTATTCGGCTTCGGTAATATAAACCGAGAAGATCTCCCAATCCCCGGGATTGCCAGGCTGATCAAACTGAATCACCGGATGGGCTTTAAAATAGGCCTGATCCTGATAATTCCATAAGCTGCCAAACATTGATTCATCTGACATATAATGACCATAGAGTACGTGATTCCGGGTTGTCACCGGATCACTCAAGTAGTCCCGGAAGATGGCGCCCTCGAAGGATGATTCCTTTAAAAAATTATGAGACAGATAAAAATCGTTATCAGTGGTTTGGGTAACCGGATATTCAAGGGGTGTCCCTTCGATTTGCACCCAGCCAATGGTATCGGGGTTGATGGACAGCAAGGCATTAAAATCAATTCGATCGGCAATCTCGGTACGGTTTTCTTTGGCGACGGCAATTATTTTATCCTTTTGCATGTTTTGATTGATCATTGGATAAAAATTATAGATTATGAATCCCATAGCAAGGATAACTAATAAAACAACAGCTACAATTTTTATTCTAGGCATGTTTTTTTGCAATTTCATTTTCCTCCTAAAGCTCAATTTATTTTATTATACCCATCATACGAGAAAACCCCCAAATAAAATAAATGATTTCAGTTTTTTTAGGTGTATTATCATGTCAAATGAACATTGTTAATATTTTGATTGACTTTAGTAACGCACCGTGTTAATATTTATAAAGTTATGTAGCCGCACACACAAGGTTTTAAGTCGAAAGCACCTTTTGTGGCGAGTCTGGTATGAGGAGGTGTAGAACTATGTATGCAATTATTAAAACAGGTGGTAAACAATACCGCGTTCAGGAAAATGATGTGATTCAAATTGAAAAAATCAATTTCACTGAAGCCGATGTAAAAGAAATTACTTTTACTGAAGTTTTAGCAGTTAACAAAGATGGCGAAATGATCATTGGTACGCCAGTGGTTGAAAATGCTGTTGTTAAAGCAGAAATTTTGGAAGTTGCCAAAGGACCTAAGGTTATTATTTACAAGTATAAATCTAAAAAAGATTATCGTAAAAAACAAGGTCATCGACAACCATTCATGAAAGTTAAAATTACTGGCATTCAAGCCTAGGCATTTATGATTTCAGTAAAGATTTGTGGTAAGCATAATAAAGCAAGTGAAATAATTGTGTCTGGTCATGCCGGTTTTGCCGATCATGGCGAGGATATCGTTTGTGCAGCTGTTTCGGTTTTAACCATCAGCATTTTAAACGGACTTACCGAAATTGTTGGGCGAAAAGATCTTGGCGAAGTGATCGAAGAGGGCTATGTCCGTTTTATCATTCCCGAAATCAATGATGAACCAACGAAATCAAAAACAGAAACACTTATTTCGACTTATCTTCTGGGAATCCGGGGGATTAAGGAAGCTTATGGAGATTATATCCAGTTTGAAGAAGTATATAAATAGGAGGTGAACAACATGTTAAAAATGAACCTTCAACTATTTGCCCATAAAAAAGGGGTTGGTAGTTCAAGAAATGGTCGAGACAGCGAATCGAAACGTCTTGGCGTAAAAAGAGGCGATGGTCAATTCGTACTGGCAGGAAATATTCTAGTTCGTCAAAGAGGAACCAAGATTCACCCTGGTACTAACGTTGGAAAAGGCGGCGATGATACATTATTCGCTTTAGAAGATGGAATTGTCCGTTTTGAACGAAAAGGCAGAGATAAAAAACAAGTAAGTATTTATCCTCGGGAAGCCATCTAGTTTCTCAGTGACAAAATAATACAGCCATAAAACCTCTTATGCTCGTTTTGACAAGATAAGAGGTTTTATTTTTATGTTGTTCGGGTAAGTACCCTAAAAAAGCGAGGTAGCAATGTTTGTAGATAAAGCAGAGATTATTCTGAAGGCTGGTAATGGTGGACATGGCGGAATGAGTTTCCGGCGCGAAAAATATGTCCCCAACGGCGGTCCCGATGGCGGGAACGGAGGTCATGGCGGCAATATTGTGTTTATGGCCGATAATGGTTTTCGAACCCTGATGGAATTTAAATATAAAAGAAAACACAAGGCAGAAAATGGTGAAAACGGCACCGGCGGCCGCTCCACCGGTAAAACCGGAGAAGACTTGATCATTAAGGTTCCGGTTGGAACGATTGTTAAAGATAAGGATACCGGACGGATTATCTGCGACCTTTCCGAACACGGACAAAAATACCGGGTAGCAGAAGGCGGCCGGGGTGGTCGTGGAAATATGAATTTTGCAACAGCTACCAGACAGGCACCTCGTTTTGCTCAGGGTGGAGTAAAAGGTCAGGAACGAACTGTTATTCTTGAGCTGAAACTGCTGGCTGATGTGGGTCTGATTGGATTTCCCAATGTTGGGAAATCAACACTGCTCTCGGTAATCACCAAAGCCAAACCCAAAATTGCCAATTACCATTTTACCACCATTGTCCCTAATCTGGGGGTGGTTGAATGGCGAAATTTTGATCCCTTTGTGATTGCCGATATTCCCGGTTTGATCGAGGGCGCTCATGAAGGAACCGGACTGGGTGACCAGTTCCTCCGTCATGTGGAACGAACCAAGCTGCTGATCCATCTGTTGGACGCAGCTGGCAGTGAAGGCCGGGATCCCCTGGAAGATTTTAAAGCGATTAATTTAGAGTTGGAAAAGTATAATGAAAAACTAGCCCAGAGGGTGCAGATTGTCGCTTTGAACAAGGTTGATCTTCTCGCTGATGCTGACGAAACAGCTGAACTCAAAGCCGAACTCGAAAAACTCGGTTACGAGGTTTTTGTAATTTCAGCAGTAACCGGCCAGGGGCTTAACGAACTGCTTAGCCGAACGATAACCTTGCTGGATGAAATCGGTGAGGTTGAACCGATTTTTGACATTGAACCAGAGACTGAATCCGTTTATACCCCTGACTTTATGGAAAAACAATTTACTGTTGAAAAACGTGATCATTTATATATTGTTAAAGGCGATTTCCTGGAGCGACTGATTACATCCGTTAACTTTGAAGATTTGGATTCAGTTGGTTTCTTCCAGCGGGTGCTAAAAGATAAAGGCGTATTTGCAGAGTTGGAAAAAATGGGCATTCAGGATGAGGATGTTGTTCAGTTGGAAGACATCGAATTTGAGTATTTTAAATAGATTTTGCCCATAATAATATGCTATAATAGCGTCGTAGAAAGTTGAGAAAAAATGTTAACAAGTAAACAAAGAAGTTATTTAAGAAAGCTGGCCATGGATATCCCTGATATCATTTTCGTTGGCAAGGAAGGCGTTACCGAGCAAGTTATTGTGCAGACTAGAGATGCCATCATTGCCCGGGAGTTAATCAAGGGAAAGGTTCAGAATAACTCCATGGAAGAGGTTGGTGACGTCGCCCGAGAATTGGCCGCTGCCACCAAAGCGGAGATTGTCTGCACCATCGGCAACAAATTTATTCTTTATAAAAAGAATTTATTAAAAACAAAAATTGAGGTTCCCACTAAAAATCAGAAACCCATTAAACGGGTTAAGAAAAAAGCACTCAGTCCATCACGAAAATTCACTAATTCATAAAAAGTAAAGGTTTGAGATGAAGAAAAAAATCGGTCTTCTGGGAGGAAGTTTTAATCCCATCCATACGGGTCATCTGCTGTTGGCAGAGTCGGCTCGGGATCAATATGAGTTGGATAAGGTTTTGTTTATTCCCACTGGGAATAACCCATTTAAATTATCGCAAGATGAAATTGCCAGAGAACACCGGTTAAAAATGGTGGAACTGGCCATTGCCAGCAACGATCGTTTTGAGATATTAACCCATGAAATCGACCAGAGTGGCATCACCTATACCATTGACACGATTAATAGCATTAAAGAAATATACCCGGACTGTGATTTTTATTTTATTGCCGGGGCCGATTTAATGTTTGAGATTACCTTGTGGAAGGGTGCGCCGGAGCTACTTAAGTCGGTAAAGTTCATTACCACCTTCCGCCCGGGCTATAGCCATGATCGCCTGGATATGCGGATCAAAGAACTTCAGGAGATTTATGGGGCATCGATATTTAAGCTTTACGCCACGGAAATGGACATTGCCTCTTCCGATATCCGATCCCGGATCAAGAATGGTTATTCCATCCGGTACCTCTTACCTGATTCGGTGGAAGCCTATATCTACGAGCAGGGCCTCTATTTGCCGAATGGGACACATGGGGATCAACATGAACTGGACTGAGATCACTACAGATCTTGAAAATAAGCTGAGTTCAAAACGCTTTCACCACACGATTAACGTGGTTGCGGCGGCTGAACAACTGGCGAGTCGTTTTGAGGTTGACCTTAATCAGGCCAGACTGGCGGCACTACTTCATGACTGTGCCAAAAATATGCCGGACGAAAAGCTTCTCGGCTATGCCAAAAAACATCAGATTAAAGTCGACCGGGTCAGTCGCCATGATCCCCAATTACTTCATGGCCCGGTGGGTGCGGTATTGGTTGAAGAACGCTATGGCATCACCGATGTGGCTATTCAACATGCGGTGTGTTATCACACCACCGGGTGTAAGAAAATGAGCACCCTGGACAAGATTGTTTATTTGGCTGATTATATCGAAAAAGACCGATCTTTTCCTGGGGTTGAGGCCATTCGAGCGGCAGCAAAAACAGATCTTGATCAGGCTGTTATACTGGCATTATCCAATTGTATCTGCCATGTCGTAAAAATTGGTGCGCTGCTTCATAAGCATACCCTTGAAGCACGAAATGATTTGCTGATTAAAACCAGAAATCTATGAAAAAAAGTAATCAAGAAATTAAAAAAGGAAAGTGAGTGATCATTATTAATCCAGATGAATTTGCACAAAAGATTAAAGAGTGGATTGAAGCAAAAAATGGCGATGATATTGAAGTCATCGATGTTACGGAGATGACCTCCATTGCTAACTATTTTGTTATTGCCAGTGGTAGCTCTGAGCGACAGGTCAAGGCGATCGCCGAAAATATTGAGTATGAGGCCCAAAAACTGGAGATCTTTCCTAAAGGGGTTGAAGGTTTACGTGAAGCCCGCTGGATTTTGCTGGACTACTACGATGTGATTGTCCATATCTTCCATGCTGAAGAACGGGAGTTTTATAATCTCGAAAAATTATGGAAAAACACTGTTGTCAATCGATAGACGTCTGTTTACAAAAAAGCGCTGACCAAATTTGAAATGGTGGTATTTCTTGTTCCAAGGGAACGGGAAAACCCACCTTTTTAAATGTCAGGAGAAATGTTTTAGACGAAAATAAGAAAGAGGTAATAATGAAGATAGGAATCGTTGGCTTACCCAATGTTGGGAAAAGCACCATATTTAATGCATTAACCAAGGCCGGAGCAGAGTCTGCTAATTATCCATTTTGTACGATTGATCCCAATATCGGGGTTGTCACTGTACCGGACCCCCGTCTGGCGATTTTGGAAAAAATGTACAATTCTAAAAAGGTTATTCCCACCACCATCGAATTTGTGGATATTGCTGGTCTGGTACGAGGCGCCAGCAAGGGGGAAGGGCTGGGCAACAAGTTTCTTTCACATATTCGGGAAGTTGATGCCATAGTCCATGTGGTTCGTTGTTTTGAAGATGACAACGTGGTGCATGTGGAAGGAAAAATCGATCCCATTGATGATCTGGAAACCATTAATCTGGAATTGATCTTTGCTGACATTGAAATGCTGGATCGACGGATAGAAAAAAATAAAAAGTTGGCCAAGACCAATCCTCAGGAAAAGGCAAATATTGAGGTGGCGATGCGGCTGCGGGAAATCCTAGAAGGTGGCAAAATGCCCAATGATGAGGATTTTTCTGCGGATGAATGGGAATTTATCCAAACCATTCAGCTGATTTCCATCAAGCCGGTACTGTATATCGCCAACGTTTCTGAAGATGATCTCCATGAAGATAATGATATGGTAACCCGTTTAAAAGCAACAGTGCGGGAAAACCACTCCGGCAGTCATAAAGACATCATTAAAATATCGGCTAAAATTGAAGAAGAAATCGCCCAGTTTGACGAAGTCGAAAAGACGGAGTTTTTATCTGATATGGGTTTGGACGAATCAGGCCTGGATCAGGTTATTCGCTCTGGCTATAAACTGCTGGGGCTGATTACTTTTTTAACCGCTGGCCCCCAGGAAATTCGGGCCTGGACAGTTACCGAAGGTACGAAGGCACCCCAGGCTGCCGGAAAAATACACAGCGATATTGAGCGGGGTTTTATTCGAGCTGAAATCACCAGTTTCGATCAGCTGGTTGAAGCCGGTTCGGAAGTAAAAGCCAAAGAAAGTGGCGTGACCCGAGTAGAAGGTAAAGAGTATGTCATGAAAGATGGCGACGTAACTTTTTTCCGCTTTAATGTATAACAAATATCGTTTGATTTATTTAATTGCGGTGAGCGTTGCTGCCATTTACGCTGGATAATTACTATCCAGGGCAAACGGTACTGTCTGCTTCTATTCATCTAAGCAGAGTATTAAGAGGTGTAAAAACTCGGCAGCAAAGAATTTTTTTATTAACTTATTCCCAGACTTAAATCCCTGAAGACCTGGAGGTTACCGTGAAAGATCTTGTCCTAGTCGCTATTAATGCCAAATATATCCATACGAATTTGGGGGTGCGTTCTTTAAAAGCGCAGCTGCCGAATTTTGATGTCGAAATTGTAGAAATGTCAATTAATGATCCCTTTCATCGGATTGTTAAGTTGCTTCTGGATCAAAATACCAGACGAATTGGTTTCTCCTGCTATATCTGGAATATGGAGATGGTAGTTAAGCTGGCAGAAGTCATTAAAAAAGCGAAACCCCAGGTTGAGATTATTTTTGGCGGCCCCGAGGTTAGTTTTGATGGAGTGGCGCTGCTAAAGGCTTATCTTTTTTGTGACCGGATTATACAGGGCGAAGGGGAAGCCAAACTAAAAGCGCTACTGGAGTCTGGTAATTATCACGAAGGCCTCAAAAAAATTCCGGGACTTTGTTATCGCAGTTCAGCGGGGCAGGTTGTCGAAAATCCTGATACTGAAGCGGTACCCCTAAGTCAATTGGTGTTTCCTTATAGTAATGTGGATATGGCAAGCCTTAAGCATAAGATCATTTACTACGAAACCATGCGGGGCTGTCCGTTTTGCTGTTCCTATTGTTTGTCTTCGGCTAAGCAAGGGTTAAATTTGCTGGGACTGGATCGGGTCTTTGCAGAATTGGATTTCTTTATTGCGGTGGGGGTCAAGCAGGTCAAACTGGTGGATCGCACCTTTAACTGCGACGTCGGTCGGGCCAAAAGGATATTTGCCCATCTGATTAAGCGTGGCGGGCCAACAAATTTTCACTTTGAAATGACCGGCGACTTGATTGATGACGAGATGATTAATTTACTTAAGACGGCCCCGTCGGGATTGATTCAATTTGAAATTGGCGTCCAGAGTACGGCTCCGGAAACCCTGGCTGCCATTGGCCGAAAAATCAGTGTGACCCGAACCGGTGACCATGTAAAAAAACTGCTAATGCCACAGAATATCCACATTCATCTGGATCTGATTGCCGGCTTACCTTTTGAGAACTACGATAGTTTCAAGGAATCCTTTAATCATGTGATCGCTCTTGCCCCAGATATGCTGCAGGTGGGCTTTCTTAAATGTTTAAAAGGTACCCGGATTCGCAGCGAGGCGCTAATTCATCAGTATCAGTATGCCAGCTTTCCGCCCTATGAAATTATTTCAAATAAGTATATTAGCGCGGAAGAGCTTTATCAATTACGTCAAATTGAAGTATTAGTCGATCGGTACTACAATAGTGGCGACTTTAAACAAAGCATGAACTATATTTTTGCGGACAAGATTTTTCTTACGCCCTTTGATTTTTTTGAAGCGTTTTCCTGTCATTGGGAAGATCAGGGCTATTATGATGTGGGCAAATCAAAGGAACAACTCTTTGCTATTTTACACGAATTTTTCAGGGATCACAAAAAGGTCGATCAGATTGGAGAGTGTCTTCGATACGATTGGCTCACCCAGGGAAATTTCAGAATGCCAATGGGTATGTGTGATCAGACTCCAGATAAAGAATGGATCTTTGAGTTTTTAAAAGAGCCGCAGAATATTGAGAAATATCTGTCTGATTTTATTGATCAGGCACCTAAAAAGATTTATACTCAGGTCAAGTTTCAATATTTTTCAGCAGCCTTTCTTAGCAGCCTCTCCGGAGCGCCGTTATCAACAGCAGAGCAAACGGGATTAGTGGTCTTTTCAGCAACGGGATCGCACATTGTTGTTGAATAAAATATTAAATTTTCTGAAAAGTATTGATTCCCGGCTAGATAAAGGTTATACTGATAGACAATAAAAATAAAAAAAAGACGCTGATAAGGACGAGTAAGTTATCCCGATGTTTCAGAGAGTAGGCAACCTGGCTGTAATTGCTTATACAACAGATAATTGAAAACCACCTTGGAGTCGAAGCCAGAAATAATTTGAAATGTTACCTTGGGTACTTTCAATACAGTAAGGTTTTACGGTGCTGACCGTTATTCAGAACTTAAGTGGATTCATGAAAATGAATCAAATTGGGTGGAACCGCGTTGAGACGTCCCTTTGTTTGACAAAGGGGCTTTTTTGTTTTTTAAATTAAAATGGTTTTATCAGTCGGATCGTTAAGATTCCCTGAATGCTCACAATAAACGCCAAAACAAAGGAGAATAAAATGATTACTATTACGTTAAAAGACGGATCCATAAAGACTTATGAACCCGGAATTACAGTGCTTGAAGTGGCCAATGATATCAGTCCGGGATTAGCTAAAAATACCCTGGCTGGAGAACTAAACGGTGAGGTTGTTGATATCCGCCAGGTCATTAATGAAGACGCCACCCTTAATCTGCTGAAATTTGAAGATGAGGGTGGTAAGCACGCCTTTTGGCATACTGGTTCCCATCTTCTGGCCCAGGCGGTTAAACGGCTTTATCCTCAAGCTAAACTGGCCATTGGCCCGGCGATTGAGAACGGTTTTTACTATGATATTGATGTGGATGTGATTATCACCCCGGAAATCATGGAAAAAATTGAAAAGGAAATGGGCAAGATCGTTAAGGAAGGCTTGGAAATCAACCGTTACGAGTTAAGCCGTAATGAGGCGCTGGCTAAAGTTAATGCTGAAGGCGAAATTTACAAAGCCGAGCTGATCGAAAACCTCCCGGAAGATGCCATTATCAGCTTCTATTCACAGGGGGAATTCTCGGATCTGTGTGCTGGCCCCCATATTCAAAACCTCAGTGGGATTAAGGCCATTAAACTGCTCAGTCTGGCTGGTGCCTACTGGCGGGGAGATGAAAAAAATAAAATGCTGCAGCGGATCTATGGAATCAGCTTCCCTAAAAAAAGTGAACTGGAAGCCTACTTAACCCGGTTGGAAGAAGCCAAAAAACGGGATCACCGTAAGCTGGGAAAAGAGCTGGATCTTTTCTCGCTTCAGGAAGAAGGCCCGGGCTTCCCATTTTTCCACCCCAAGGGGATGATTATCCGCAACGAACTGGAGAATTTCTGGCGACAGGAACATCAGTTGCGGGGCTATCAGGAAATTAAAACGCCCATCATTTTAAATGCCGATCTGTGGAAACGTTCCGGCCATTGGGATCATTATCAGGAAAACATGTATTTTACTGAAATAGATGACGCCTCCTATGCGGTAAAACCAATGAATTGCCCCGGCGGCATGCTGGTCTATAAACGCAAAGGCCATTCTTATCGGGATCTGCCCTTAAAGATGGCCGAACTGGGTCTGGTTCACCGCCACGAACTACATGGGGCGCTTCATGGCTTGATGCGGGTGCGAAACTTTACTCAGGATGATGCCCATATCTTTATGACACCCGAACAAATCGAAGCCGAAGTCATCAAGGTGATTGATCTGGCTGATGATGTTTACCGGGTGTTTGGTTTTAACTATAAGGTCGAATTATCAACCAAGCCGGAAAAAGCCATTGGTTCCGATGAAGTCTGGGAAATCGCTACTGATGCTTTAAGAAACGCATTGGAAAAGAAAGAAATCAACTATCGCTTAAACCCTGGCGATGGGGCTTTCTATGGCCCTAAAATTGACTTCCATCTGGAAGACAGCCTCGGCCGAACCTGGCAATGTGGTACCATCCAGCTGGATTTTCAGATGCCGGAACGTTTTGATTTAAACTACATTGGCTCTGACGGCGAAAAACACCGTCCGGTTATTGTCCATCGTACCATTCTCGGCAGTATCGAGCGGTTCTTTGGGATTCTGATTGAGCATTTTGCCGGGAAGTTCCCGCTCTGGCTGGCGCCGGTACAGGTAATGATTATTCCGGTTGCTGATGCCCATCATGATTTTGCCAAAGGCATTGCTGACCAACTGACCGCCATTGGAGTTCGGGCTTCAGTGGATGGCCGGGATGAAAAGTTGGGTTACCGAATCCGGGAAGCACAGATGCAAAAAGTGCCTTATATGCTGGTGGTTGGTGACAAGGAAGCCGAAGGTGGTGACCTGGCGCTGCGAATCCGGGATACTGGGGATGCTGGTCTGATCAGTCTGGCGGATCTCAAAGAAAAGCTGATTGAAAAAATCAAAACAAAGTCATTAACCTTAGACTAATCCAGGAATAATATGGGTCGAATTTGCAATAATGGTTGACAAATTCGACCCATATCAATATAATAAAAAACAATAAAGTGATGACCAGGAACGAGTAATAACAGGATGATCTTTACAGAGAGCTTTCGGTAGGTGCGAGGAAGCAAGACGTCGTTATGAATACATCCTGAGAGCTGCTCACCGAAAGGCACTGCCCGGTAGGCTGAGCCGGATACCAACCGTTACCGTGGTTAAGTGACTTTAGGTTGCTTTCAGAGTGTGATGCATGCGCATCAA
Source organism: Acetobacterium sp. UBA5834 (assembly GCF_002435675.1). Taxonomy (NCBI): domain Bacteria; kingdom Bacillati; phylum Bacillota; class Clostridia; order Eubacteriales; family Eubacteriaceae; genus Acetobacterium; species Acetobacterium sp. UBA5834. The sequence goes on from NZ_DJGY01000069.1 coordinate 85,850, forward strand.
AGGCAAGGTGGTACCGCGAATTTGTGTTCGTCCCTGTTAGACAGAGACGAATTTTTTTTGTGTAAAAAGCGAACAATTCAGCCTGAAAAGGTTTGATTGAATAAAAATGAAAATGGAGGAAATGAAAATGAAAAAACACGGTAAAAAATTAATGGCTGTGCTGGCTGTTGCTGCTGTGGTCGCATTAGGCGCTGGCTGTTCAAGCACGGCGACAAAAAATGACAGCAAAAGTGCCACCATCGGGATTGTTCAATACGTTGACCACGTAGCCCTTGATGCAGCCCGGGAAGGCTTTGTGACTGCCCTGGCTGACAATGGTTATACGGATGGGGATAAGATCACCCTGGATGTTCAAAATGCCCAGGGCGATCAAAGTAATCTGTCAACCATCAGTGATCGTTTTGTCAGCAACAAGGTTGATATGGTTCTGGCCATTGCCACACCGGCAGCTCAGGCCATCGCTGGTAAAACGACTGAAATCCCGATTCTGGGAACGGCCATCACTGATTATGAAGCGGCTCGTCTGGTGTCTTCAAACGAAGCACCCGGTGGAAATGTCAGTGGTACCACCGACATGAATCCGATTAAAGAACAAATTGATCTGCTGGTAAAACTGGTACCCACCGCTAAAACTGTTGGTGTCCTGTATACATCCAGTGAAGATAATTCAGTCATCCAGGCAAAAATTGCCAAAGAAGCCATTGAAAAACTTGGCCTGAAATATGTCGAAGTAACGGTTACTAACTCCAATGACGTGCAACAGGCAACTCAATCGATCGTCAGCCAATGCGATGCCATCTACATTCCGACTGACAATGTTTTCGCCTCAGCTATGCCTCAGGTTCAAAGCATTACTTCACAGTCAAAAACTCCAGTCATTTGTGGTGAAGCCGGAATGGTGGAATCCGGTGGACTGGCGACCTTGGGAATTTCCTACTCAGATCTAGGTTACCAGACTGGTTTAATGGCTGTTAAAATTCTAAAGGGTGAAGCTGAACCGGCAACCATGCCGATTGAATCAGCAACAAAGTTTGAATATGCCATTAATGGTGCCGTCGCACAGGAAATTGGCTTAACGATTCCTGCGGATCTTCAGCAATACGTGATTACCGCAAAATAAGTAACTTAAATAGAAACGATTTAGCAAGCAGTAATGAGTACATTGCTGCTTGCTAAAATTATTAATCAACATAATCAATAGATAAGAAGTGAGGCAGAATGATGTTTGAGATACTATTAGGTGCAATATCGCTGGGCCTGCTCTGGGCGATCATGACGATTGGCGTTTATATCACCTACCGAATACTCGATATTGCTGATTTAACAGTCGAAGGCAGTATTGCCATGGGAGCTGCGATCGCAGCTTTTTCAATTTTTAACGGGATGAATCCGTTCATCGCAACCTGTTTGGCCTTTGTCGGCGGGATGCTGGCCGGACTGGTCACGGGGATTTTGCATACCAAACTTAAAATACCCGCCTTGCTGGCCGGTATTTTAACGATGATTGCACTTTATTCGGTTAATCTCCGGATTATGGGCAAAGCCAACCTGTCGCTGCTGCGGATTGACACCGTTTTTACTCCGCTTGAGAACCTGGGATTAAGCCCAACCAATGCAGTCATGCTTTTTGGATTTATCAGTGTGATGGCAATTGTTGGTCTTTTATACTGGTTTTTTGGAACCGAAATCGGTTGCGCCATCCGGGCTACCGGGAACAATCCGCAAATGGCCAGAGCTCAGGGTATTAATACCAATAATATGATTATTCTGGGCCTGGTGATCAGTAATGGATTGGTTGCTCTTTCGGGTTCGTTAATAGCCCAGAGCCAGAGCTTTGCGGACATCCAAATGGGGATTGGCTCCATTGTTATCGGGTTAGCCTCGGTTATCATTGGCGAAGTTATTTTTGGCACCCGAAATTTTTTCAATTGCCTGATTTCACTCGTCCTTGGTGCCATCACCTATCGGATTATCATCGCCCTGGTATTAAAAATGGGGATGCCAGCCAACGACTTAAAACTCTTTACCGCCATTACTGTGGCCATTGCGCTGTCACTGCCGGTCTTTAAAAGCTATCTTCGTCCCATTAAAAAATCGATGAATGGAGGCGATCTCTAAAATGCTAATAATCAATGAAATTGAAAAAAAATTTAACGCTGGCACGGTCAACGAAAAAGTGGCCCTCCGCAATTTTAGTCTATCCCTGGCCGAGGGTGATTTTGTCACGGTTATTGGTGGTAACGGCGCTGGCAAGTCGACTTTTCTTAACTGTGTGGCGGGAGTCTTTGGTGTTGACAAGGGTTCGATTCTGATAGACGGACAAGATGTTACCAAGCTGCCTGAACATAAACGCTCTGCCGTTATCGGCCGGGTTTTTCAGGATCCGATGATGGGTACTGCCGGTAATATGGGGATTGAAGAAAACCTTGCCCTGGCCTACCGTCGCGGTAAGACCCGGTCACTTAGCTGGGGCATCAGCAATAAGGAACGTGAAATTTATAAAGAGTACCTGAGCCATCTGGATCTGGGGCTTGAGAATCGTCTTCATGCTAAGGTTGGTCTGCTCTCTGGTGGACAGCGGCAGGCCTTGACCCTACTGATGGCAACTCTGAAAAAACCTAAACTGCTATTGCTGGATGAACATACAGCGGCATTGGATCCCAAAACGGCTGATAAGGTTCTAAAACTCAGTGACCGTTTTGTCCACGAAGGGAATCTGACCACCCTGATGGTCACCCATAATATGCGCCACGCCATTGAGCATGGGAATCGCTTGATTATGATGCATGAAGGCCACGTAATTTTAGATATCAGTGGTGAAGAAAAACAGAGTCTCACAGTTGAAGATCTACTAAAACGCTTTGGCCAGGTCAGTGGCGAAGAGTTTGCCAACGACCGGGCTTTACTTTCATAAAAAAAACTTGACAATCGATCTGAATAAGCATATAATAGTTGAGTAACAAAGTAGAGGAACACACACTTCTCACCTCATTTCTCAGGGAAATAGGTAAATATGAATGAACGCATAATCATTGTTCGTAAGTATTTTTTTGCAGGTGGAGTAACTCTACCTGCAATTTTTTTATATGGAGGTATATTACTATTAGCAAAGATGTTCAACACGAAATTAATAACGAGATCCGTGATCGCGAAATCCGTGTAATTGACGAAACTGGAGAAATGCTTGGTGTTATGAATACCAGAGAAGCTCAAGCATTAGCCGATGAAAAAAATTTGGATCTAGTGAAAGTTTCACCAAACGCAAAACCGCCGGTTTGTAAGATTCTTGACTACGGTAAGTTTAGATACGAAGAAATTCAACGATTAAAAGAAGCCAAAAAAAATCAAAAAGCTGTGGTTATTAAAGAAATTCGTATGTCGGTTCGAGTTGAAGAGCATGATATTAATGTTAAAATTAAAAATTGCATCAAGTTTTTAGAGCAAGGCAGTCGAGTTAAGGTGGCGATCCGTTTCCGAGGCCGTGAAATGGCTTACACCGAACAGGGAAAAGAAGTATTACTGGATTTTGCTGAGCGGGTTGCTGATCTGGCGGTAGTCGAAAAAGCACCAAAAATTGAAGGCCGAAACATGGTTATGTATTTAGCCCCCAAAAAAGATAAGTAATTCACACTGTTAATTGACTATCTGATTGTGAAACTTTCGTTTCTCAGATATAGTTTTTTATAAATGAAACCTTGTACAGGGAGGAGGAAATAGTTATGCCAAAAATGAAAACCCACCGTGGTGCTGCAAAGCGTTTTAAAATAAAAAAATCAGGTTATATTAAACGTTCAAGAGCGTTCAAACGTCATATTCTTAACAAAAAGAGCAGCAAGCGAAAAAGAAATTTAAGAAAAGCAACTGGTTTAGCTCCTGGCGATGCTAAAGTAGTAATGAAAATGATCAAAATCGTAAAAAGATAATATTTGAAGATAGGAGGAAATAGATAATGCGAATTAAAAAAGGCGTTAATGCCAAAAAGAAACATAAAAAAGTACTAAAACTTGCAAAAGGCTATTATGGTGCTAAAAGTAAGTTATATCGATCAGCGAATGAAGCCGTTATGCGAGCACTCAGATCTTCATATGTTGGCCGTAAAGAAAAGAAACGAAACTTCCGAAGATTATGGATCACCCGAATCAATGCCGGTGCCAGAATACATGGTTTAAGCTACAGCAAATTCATGTTTGGTTTAAAACAGGCAGGTGTTGAAATCGATCGTAAAATCTTAGCAGATCTGGCAATGAATGACAGTAATGCTTTTAAAGACTTAGTTGAAGTATCAAAGAAGAACATGAACTAATCGTAATGAAAAACTTCTCAACGGATTATCCATGCTTGAGAAGTTTTTTTTATGGATATTATTCTTGCTTTTTTATTGTGTCGTGTTAGAATAGGTATGGTTATTAAATATTTAAGGCAGGAATCGAATCATGGCAGAAAAAATACGCTGGAACTTTAAAAAATTTGCGGGACAACGTTCCCCGGCAGAAATGCTGATTTATGGATTTGCACTGGTGATCCTACTGGGAGCCATTTTGTTGACCTTGCCGATGGCCAGCGCATCAGGAACCAGCGGTGGTTTTATTAATGCGTTATTTACGGCTACCTCAGCAGTATGCGTAACGGGGCTTGTGGTTGTGGACACCGGCACCTTTTGGTCGGTATTTGGGAAAGTCGTTATTATTTTACTGATACAGATCGGTGGCCTGGGCTTCATGTCATTGACGACAATGTTTTTTGTACTGGCGGGAAAACGGATTACGATCAAGGATCGTCTGCTGATTCAATCCTCAGTGAACATGGATTCACTTTCCGGAGTAGTTAAATTCACCAAGTACATTTTCTTTTCATCGCTGATCATTGAAACAGTTGGGGCATTATTGTTGGCCCTGGTTTTTATTCCGGAATATGGATTTTTGCGGGGCACTGCCTACAGCTTTTTTCATTCGATTTCTGCCTTTTGTAATGCTGGCTTTGATCTTTTTGGGAATTACTCCAGCCTGACAAAATATGTCGGTAATTTTATTGTCAATTTTGTGATTGGCGGGCTGATTATTCTGGGGGGGCTGGGATTTGCCGTTACCAGTGATATCATTAACATTCGAAAATTTGAAAAAATGACTATGCATGCCAAACTGGCCCTGACAGTCACCGGTGTTCTTTTGATTATTGGTTTTGTGCTTTTTTTTGTTTTTGAATACAATAATCCGATGACGATGGGAAAGCTTTCTTTTCCCGAAAAACTACTGGCCGCCGCTTTCCAGTCGATCACACCAAGAACTGCTGGTTATAATACCATTGACATTGCCGCTTTAACAACACCATCATTGTTTTTAACTATGCTGTTTATGTTTATCGGAGCTTCACCGGGGTCCACCGGTGGCGGCGTTAAAACCACCACCTTTGCGATTATTATGATGACGGTTGTCTCCGTTCTTCATGGTCGAAAAGATGTGGTGGCCTTTAAGCGTAGCATCATGGGCCCGGCAATCCGTCGGTCCATTTCGGTGATTGTCATTGCATTGGGTATTGTCATCTTTATGATTTTTGTGTTATTATGTACTGAACCTGAAGCTTCTTTTGAAACGGTGGTTTTTGAAGTTCTTTCAGCATTTGGTACGGTTGGCTTAACAACCGGTTTAACCCCTCATTTATCAACAGCGGGGAAAATAGCCATCAGTTTGACCATGTTTGTTGGCCGGCTGGGTCCGTTAACGGTAGCCTATGCGATTTCACGCAGTGAAAAGCGAGCCCGAGAAAACGTGGGAAATTTCAAATTGCCGGAAGGCAACATTATGATTGGCTAGAGGAGGAGTATTAATTGAAAGAAAAGCAGTTTGCGGTTCTTGGTTTAGGGCGTTTTGGTGAAGCACTGGCCATCACCCTCAGCGAATTGGGCTGTAATGTTGTTGTCGTCGATAATGACGAAGAAAAAATTCAAAACATTGCGAATTTGGTAACCTATGCGGTGCAAGCGGATGTGACCGATATTAATGCACTGAAATCGATTGGCTTAAAGAATGTCGATGCGGTGGTGGTTTCCATTACCTCAGACATTAACAGCAGTATTATGGGTATTGTCAATGCTCAGGAACTGGGAATCAATGAAATTTATGGAAAAGCCAACAATGCCCAGCACGAAAAGGTGCTACTTAAATTAGGGGTCAAAAAAGTATTTTCTCCAGAGCGGGACATGGGTGAGCGGGTTGCGCATAATCTGTTTTCCGGCGATTTTATCGATATTTTGGAGCTGGATACCAATCATTCCATCGTTGAGGTGGAGTCCCTTCATATTTGGGAAGGAAAAAACCTGGAACAGTTAAACCTCCGGGAAAAACATGGCTTAAATGTAATTGCAATTCGGAGTCTGGATGTCTTAAATGCTTCGCCATTGGCCAGTGATGTGATTCATGCCGGAGATAAACTGATTGTGATGGGTGAGAATCGCTCCATTAATGAGATTAACAAACTGTCCCGAAAAGACCATTAACGATGTTTCCAGAAATTACATCAAAAAATAATGAGCAACTGAAGTATCTGCGTAAACTCAGCAGTAAATCCTTTCGGGACGCCGAAGGTACCTTTGCCATCGAAGGCACCAAGCTTTTTCTGGAAGCAGTTAAAAATCAATTGCAGTTTAAGCAGATCTTTATTACCAGCACTTGGCTGGAGATTAATGGCGCATCTGTCAGGGATCGTCTGGTTACTTTGGAGAACAATAAAGTTGCCATTGCAATCGTCAGTCCGACGATTCTGGCAAGCCTGTCCGGTTTACAAAAACCCGAAGGAATTATGGCGGTACTGCATAAAATTAATAGCCGACCGGGAACCTTCAAGCGTACGGTTTTACTGGAGGATGTTCAGGATCCCTACAATGTTGGTACCATTATTCGTACTGCCGATGCAGCAGGTTTTGACTGTGTGGTGACGTCTGCTAAAACAGCGGATATTTACAATGAGAAGGTACTACGGGGTTCGATGGGTTCGGTCTTTCACTTGCCGATTTATCAGGTCGTTTCGCTGCTTGATACGGTCAAGCAGTTAAAAGAGCAGCAGGTAACGATCATCGGTACTTCCTTAAGTGGCAGTTGTTTATGGGAACGCCAGTCCCTCAACGGTTCATTTGCCATCGTTATGGGGAATGAATCCCAGGGAATGTCGAAGCAAATGAGTGAATGCTGCGATCTGTTACTGAAAATTCCCATTTTGGGTCAGGCGGAGTCACTGAATGTGGCAACGGCTGCAGGTATAATCATGTATGATCTGATTCGAGATTTTAAGGAATGCCAGACCAAAGTAAAAGATAATTAAATAACTTATCTACAATGATAGAGCGAGTAAATAAAGATGAGACTTTACAGAGAAAAAATCCCAGGCTGAGAGATTTTGTGTTTAAATTTATTGAAGTTCCCTCTGGAGTTTTAGCTGTGAACCGCATCAACCAATTTTGATGATTGATAGCAGCTAACGTTAATTGCGTTAAAATTTTAAGTGAATACAATTATGTATTAATTTAAGGTGGTACCGCGGAATGATTTCGTCCTTTTGAGAGGACGATTTTTTTATTTATAAGGAGAAAGAAATGGAGCTAGAACTCAAACAATTACGAGATCGCTGTATAGCTGATCTAAGTGCCGTTACCGAACTGAAATCACTGGATAATGTCCGGATTAAGTATCTGGGTAAAAAAGGCGAACTGACCATTGCCCTAAAAGGAATGGGCAAGCTTTCCAACGAGGAACGTCCGGTCATTGGCAAGCTGGCCAATGAAATCCGGGAAGAAATTGAAAGTAACATCATGGCGCAAAAACAGTTACTGGAACAACAGGAAATTGAAGCGCAGATCAAAGAAGAACGTATCGATGTGTCCCTGCCTGGACAAAAACATCAGGCGGGAAACCTGCATCCGTTAACTACGATTATCAATGATTTAAAAGAAATCTTTCTGGGAATGGGCTTCTCCATTGCCGAAGGTCCGGAGATTGAATGGGCAAAATATAATTTTGACTATTTGAATGTGCCTCAGGATCATTCGGCCAGAGACCTCCAGGACACTTTTTACTATCAGGATGATATCGTGCTGAGAACTCAGACTTCACCGGTTCAAGTTCGGGTTATGGAAGAACAGCAACCACCCCTGCGGATTATTTCACCGGGTCGGGTTTATCGCTTTGATGAAATCGACGCTACCCATTCTCCAGTCTTCCATCAGATGGAGGGATTGGTGATTGATAAAGGCATCACCATGAGCGATCTTAAAGGAACCCTTGATTTATTTGCCAAGAAACTCTTTGGTGAACAGACGAAAACCAAGTTCCGCCCCCACCAGTTCTATTTTACCGAGCCCAGCGCTGAGATGGATGTAACCTGCTTTAAATGCGGCGGCGTTGGCTGTAAGGTTTGCAGCAACACCGGCTGGATTGAAATTCTCGGTTGCGGAATGGTTCACCCGAATGTTTTGCGCTTCTGTGGCATTGACCCGGATGAATACAGCGGCTTTGCCTTTGGCATGGGCCTTGACCGGATCACAATGATCAAGTATGGCATCAACGATCTGCGTTTATTGTTTGAAAATGATCTGCGTTTTTTAGCGCAATTTAAATAGGAGGAACCCAATTATGCTCGTTTCACTGAATTGGTTAAAAGAATTTGTTGATATAAAAATGGCACCGTTTGATTTTGGGGAGGCTCTGACGATGTCCGGGACAAAGGTGGAAACCCTAACGGTTGTTTCAGAAAATGTGGTTAATATCTTTACCGGACAAATTACCAAAATTGAAGCCCATCCCAATGCGGATAAGCTGACCGTCTGTACCGTGGATATGGGAACTGACCAACGGGTGATTGTCACTGCGGCCAAGAATGTCTTTGAAGGTGCCATTGTTCCGGTGGCCATTGATGGTGCGGTAATTGCCAATGGTACCAAAATCGGCACCAATGATTTTCGGGGATTGCTTTCCTATGGGATGTTCTGCTCGATTGAAGAACTGGGAATGAACACCGATTTATTTTCTAAAGAAATCATGGAAGGGATTCTGATTCTGCCGGAAAATACGCCGCTGGGAATGGATGCCCGGGAACTTTTGTGGCTTGATGACGTGATCATCGATGTGGAACTGACGGCTAACCGATCGGATTGCCAATCGATTGTGGGGATCGCCCGGGAAGCGGCAGCAACCCTGGATCTGCCAATGGCTGAAGTACCAGTTTATGACGCCACCGCAGAAAGTGCTAATGAAATCGCCGACTATTTGGCCGTACGCATTGAAGATTCTGCCTGCCCCCGATATGTTGCCAAGATGCTCAAAGTCAAGAAAATCGAAGACTCACCGCTGTGGATGCAGAAAAAGCTGCTAAACAGTGGGGTGCGGCCGATCAACAATATTGTTGATGTCACCAACTACGTGATGCTGGAGCTGGGCCAACCGCTCCATGCTTTTGATTATCACAGTCTTAAATCCCAGGAAATTGTGGTTACAACCACTGCAGATAAGAAAATTGTCACTTTAGATGATAAAGAGCGGGAAATAGATGAATCGATGCTGATGATCACCAATGGCAAAGCCCCAGTGGCCATTGCCGGGGTCATGGGCGGTGAAAATTCAGAAATTACCGATAAAACCAGTCTGATTGTCCTGGAATCGGCCAATTTTAACAAAGGCAGTGTACGCTTAACGGCTAAACAACTGGGCCTGCGAACCGAAGCCTCATCTCGCTTTGAGAAGGGTGTTGATCCGGAATTAGCCGCAGTGGCAGCACTGCGGGCCACTCAGCTGCTACTGGATATTGGTGCCTGTGATGTTATCGAAGGGATAATTGATGTTTACCCTCAGGTGGCTGCATTAAAAAAAGTTGCCCTCGATGTTAATTGGTTTAATGCGTTTGTGGGGATTTCTTTGACTGTTGAGGAAGTTTCAAGCATGCTGATCCGGTTATTCTTTACAGTGAACAAAATAAGCGATGCCGTTTTGGAAGTTGAAGTGCCCAGTTATCGGATGGACATTGAACTTAAAGAAGATCTGGCCGAGGAAGTGGTAAGGATTTTTGGCTATGATCGCATCCCTGGTACCATAATGGGCGGCGAAACCATGGTTGGCGGTAAAACCCCGGTGCAGAAATTTGAAGACAGCCTGAAAAACATTCTGGTGGGTCAGGGCTATTTTGAAACCCTGACATCCTCCTTTACCAGCGAAAAGCGTCTTCAGGGACTGAATACACAGCTTCCGGATAACCTGATTCCGCTGATTAATCCGCTGGGGGAAGAAAACAGCATCATGCGCCATACCCTCATTGGCCATCAGCTGGAAGTGATTTCACTAAACTATAATCGTAAAAACCCGGCGGGCTGTTTTTTTGAATTGTCCAATACCTATCGCAAAAACACCAAGCCAGGAGAATTACCGGTTGAAGCCAAAAAACTGGCCATCAGTTCCTATGGCAGCGGGGATTATTTTGAATTAAAAGGGGTTGTTGAGCTCTTGCTTGAGCATTTTGGAATTTACTATCCGGAGTTTGTTGCTGGCGGATCGGACTTCCTTCATCCCGGACGAAAAGCAGAAATTTTTGCCAATGGGACCAAACTCGGGGAAATCGGCGAGATTCATCCGATGGTTGTCAAGCATTATGAACTGCCGAAACGGTGTTATGTTTGTCAGTTATCGTTTGATGAACTTTTTGAATGTGCCAGCCTGGATAATAAATTTACTGATCTGCCAAAATTCCCGGCTTCTAATCGCGATTTGGCTATTTTACTCAAAGCTGAAATTCCGGCGGCAGCGATTGCGGCAATTATCCGTAAAAACAGCGGCGAAATCCTTGAAAGCATTGAGTTGTTTGACGTCTATACCGGAGCTCAAATTCCGGCCGGTTATAAGAGTCTGGCCTATGCCTTAAACTTCCGTCATCACGAACGAACCCTCACTGACAATGATATTAATCCGGTTATCGACCAGATTCTCGGTGAATTGAAACAGGCATTTGATGCCCAACTCCGTGAGTAAGTATTGAAACGATCATGAATCTGATTTGTGAACATATTGTCGGGCTTCAGCAATTAAAAGGGGTCGGTCGACAGAAAACGATCCGCTTGCTGGAGTTGATCACCGCCCCTCAGCAGCTTTGTTTCCGGGAGTTGGTTGAAATCGGCCAGACTTTTGGGATGATTTCCAGCCAGATCAGCAAGGCCGAAATCGCAGCTGCTGAGGACTGTGCCCAGACGCTGGCCGAACAATGCGGTCAGCTGGGAATCTCTTGCTGCTCGTATTGGGATGAAGCGTTTCCGGATAGTCTGAGATTTTCGGATCATCCGGTGTTGATTTTTTATCAGGGCGACTTGAGTATTTTAACACATTCCAAACGGGCGGCAGTGATTGGCAGCCGCCAACCTTCCGCCTTGGGGGCAGATTTTGCTTTTCAAGCCGGTAAGTTACTGGCCGAAAACAATTTTGTGGTAGTCAGTGGCCTGGCGATCGGTTCTGATTCTTATGGGCACCAGGGTTGTCTGGATGCCGGTGGGAAGACGGTGGCCTTTCTGCCTTCTGGTTTAGCTCCGGTTTATCCCAGCACCAATCAGCAGTTGGCAGATAAAATCTGTGGCATGGGGGGCTGTCTGGTATCCGAATACCCCCATCATGAAACCCTTCTGCCATATAAGTTCGTAGAGAGGGATCGTCTTCAGAGTGCGTCCAGTCAGTTTGTGATTGTTTCCAATTTTACGCCGGGGAGCGGTACCATTTATACCCTGGATTACGCCAGAAAATACCAGAAGGCGATTTATTCCATTCCGGTTATCCATAGCGAATCACGGGCTGGTTTTAAGCATCTTGAGATAAAACAGATTGACTACCGAATTTTAAGCAATACAGAACTGGCTGATGTCATTGAGCAGTATTAATTGATAAATCAATTGTAATTTTCTTGTTTATTACCTATAATAGAATATAACAAAGAAGAACCTTTTTATCACTTTTGAGAACTAAATTTATTTCACAGGAGGAAAAAATGCCTGAACAAACAATCATGGAATTACGCATACTCGATACCGAATTTAATCTAAAGGCCAAGGGAAACGAAGAGCATATTAAGCACGTTTCTGACTACGTCAATACCGAATTGGAACGGGTCAAGGCTGCGAATCCCTTCACAAACCATATTCGGATTGCGATTTTAGGCTGTATGAATATTACCGAGCGGCTTTTCAACGCAGAGGAAGAAGTTCGGAGCAGTGAAGAAGTAAAAGCCAAAGAAGTCGGCGAGGTGAAACAAGTTAAAGCTGAACTCAAGAAACTCAGCGATTTGCTGGCCGAAGAACAGGCAAAATATCAAGCACTGGCTGAAGAGAAAGACTTATTGCAAAAAGAACTGGATGAAAAAAATGATCTGTTGGCCCAATACCGGGAACACTTACGACAAGGAAAAATTGAAAGTGAAACCAGCCGCAAAACAATCCTGGATCTCCAGAATCAGTTGTTTGAAAGCCAGATCGAATTGGTCAAAGCCAACAAAAATCATATCGAAAAAGATGTCTTTAAAAGCATTGAAGACAAAATGAAACTGGACTAACGGAAAATAAAAAAAAGATGTTTGCACATCTTTTTTTATTGCTCTAAAATTTGCGGATCAGACCGGTTACCTTGCCAAGAATTTTGATATCCTGGGCATTGCAGAAAATCGGATCCATGGTTTTATTTTCCGGTTGCAGCCGGATTTTATTGGGCTCGTCGTAAAAAATGCGTTTGACCGTGGCTTCGTTATCTTCAAGCAAAAGCGCTACAACAATGTCATTATTTCGGGCCGTCTCCTGCTTTCGGACGATGATTTTATCACCATCGAGAATCCCGGCTTCAATCATGCTAGTCCCCTTGACTATAAGAATAAAGGCGTCATCGGATCCGGTAAAATCGAGCGGCAGCGGGAAAATATCAGTAATGTTTTCAATTGCCAGAATTGGAGCACCGGCAGTGACGCAGCCTAAAATTGGCAATGAGATAATTGTTTTTTCATCAAAGTGACTGGAAATGGTTTCATTGGGATCGTGGCGCAACACCTCGATAGCCCGGGTTTTGGTTGAATCACGCTTGATATAACCCAGCTCTTCCAGCTTTTTCAGGTAGGTGTGGGCGGTGGAAGTCGATTTCAGATTAACAGCGGCACAAATTTCCCGCACTGATGGGGGATAACGTTTATCGCGCATTTGGGTTTCTATAAATTTCAAGATATCTAATTGTTTGCTGTTTAAATCCTCGTACATGAGTTTTCCTCCAAAATAGTTATGCTTCATTATAGCATATCACCAGATTAAAGGCAAACGTAAGTTCTTAATTTTACCATTGTTGTCAATCATCGCTTTCAAACTGTGCCAACGGATTTTGGTTAAGGGTATCCCGGAGGATTTCTTCATTGACATGGGTATAGATCTGAGTGGTTGAAACATTCTGATGACCAAGAATTTCCTGAACCGAGCGCAAATCGGCATTGCCATAACGGAACATCAGGGTTGCAGCGGTGTGGCGGAGTTTGTGGACACTGATTTCATCGGTATTGAGACCGCAATTCGCCAGATGTTTCTTGACCAGGTGCTGAACCGCCCGATTGCTGATCGGGCCATTTTGCTGGCTGAGAAAGAGATAGGGGCAGTTGGATTCTGGGCGCACCGCCAGATAGCGATTGATGGCTTTTAAGCAGGCATGGTTTAAAAAGACGGTACGCTCTTTATTACCCTTACCAATGATGCGCAGGGCATCGTTTTTGATGTCGGAAATCTTTATTTGGGTCAGCTCGGAAAGACGCATCCCGCAATTGAGAAACAGGGTAACAATGGCAAAGTCCCTTTCTTTATGGCGACCGGTAATCCCTTTTAATAAATCCACGGCTTCGTCCCATTCCAGATAACGGGCATGACGGGCCGGGAGTTTGGGCATTTCCAGTTCAGTCACCGGGTTGGGCAGAAAGTACTTTTGCTTATTGCACAGATAATTAAAGAATGAACGTAAGGAAGAGACCTTGCGGCTTCGGGCCGCATCTGCATTTTGCCGTTCCTTACTGGAGTAGGAAAGAAAGGCATAGAGAATCCCCAGATTTACCGATTTTAAGACATCAATGTCGATATCATCGACGGGAATTGCATCAAAAGGCAGCGATTGGGGAACCATCGCAAAATAGCGTTTGAGGAAGCGAAAAAAAATAATCAGATCATAACGGTAAGCCTGGGCGGACTTTTCAGAATAACCTTTAATAGTTAAAACATAATTTAGGAATTCATCCAGCAGTGCATTATTGGGAATAATTTTATCAGTTAGATTGGTTGGGATGGTCATCAGAGTCTCCTAAAATTTTTGCCGGGGTTGGCTGGTAACAGCTGCAAAAAAGATGGCATAAGCTGAGATGGTATTTGCACAAGCACCGGCAGATTTTATTATAGTTTACCACACTTTAGTCATTTTGTCACGAAACTTACATTTTGCGACAAAATATTTTAGAACAGTATTGGTTATTTTGCAGCCGCCAAACACATTTTATTTTGTGGACATCTAATTTTTAAAAATTCTATTTGCTTCCTTCAATAATAAATGATGTGACATAATTGTCAATCTTTTTTTCCGGCGACCAGTTTGTTAAGATTTCTTTGCTGTTATCTTTGGGGACCAGTTTGATATTCTGAAAGCCGGTATTTTCCATCATTGTCCTGATCGTAACGATATCCTCAGCACCAGCGATGCATCTGGCTACCATCGCAAGATCATTTTTGATAGCCGCTGGCTATTCAGCTGTAGCCACTACATCAGATTACGCCAACCGTTAGAACCCGATAAGCTTCTTTAAAAAGCTGCTCTTTTTCTAAAGATAAGTTAATCACGCAACTTGACATTATTACATCTTAAGACGCAAAAAAAGAAAAAAGACGCATCTAAACGTCTTTTTTATTACAAAATATGCAAATTCAATCACATGACCCAAGCTATCAAATTCGAGCTGACAGCTTAGCTAATTGTATTAAAACTTAGCAGCAACCACTGCCACCACATGAACAGCCGCCAGTTGATGATGTATTTTGTGATTTCTGAACCATCTTAATAATATCTTCTCTGGTCATGCCTGCCCACTCTGCAAAAT
Organism: Acetobacterium sp. UBA5834; assembly: GCF_002435675.1. Classification (NCBI taxonomy): domain Bacteria; kingdom Bacillati; phylum Bacillota; class Clostridia; order Eubacteriales; family Eubacteriaceae; genus Acetobacterium; species Acetobacterium sp. UBA5834. Next base: position 100,964 of record NZ_DJGY01000069.1, read on the forward strand.
TGGCATTAGATGGGTAGGTACCTTTCTGTCTGACTTCCCCATCCACCACCGTGATTGGCAAAGCTTCTGTTCCTTCGTTAGCAATGATATCGTTGACTTCTTTATTGGTAACAAAGGCCATCGGATCGCTGGAAAGATTGTAGCGGATAATTTTTCTCCCTTCGCCTTCGAGTTCATTTAAAAAGGTTGCCACTCTTAATAGTTCCTGGTCGACACCTGGTCCACATACGCCGGTAGAGCAGCACATTGCTGGCTCATAAATTTCTACTTTACTCATTTTTTCTCCTTTTTCTTATCGGTTTTAAAAATTTTATTTTTATGAAGACTTCTACATATATCTCTTTATTCATATGATATGCTATAATTATTGGCTTGTCAAGTTTCATAGTCAGTAAAATCAATTGTTGACAACAAGAGAGATGTTTTAGTTATTTCTTTTACATTTAAAAGATACCTTGCTTTATTCGTATTAATTTGTCATAATGAAAGCAACAGCAAAAAGCTGAAAATTCCATGGAGGTACTTGTTATGCTATTAAAAGAAAATAAAAACAGATCTAGTGAGAGCTATGAAAATTCATCAAAAGGTGAATTTAGCCTTATTAAAAACTATCTAACCCGTTCCTTTATAAAAAAATACACCAGTTTTGATGATTTCGAATCGTTCCTGAATTCCAGAGGTTTTTCAGCGGCGACAGAGGACGAATTTCGGACTATTCCCGAAGTTGAACTCGACACCTTGGTCATCACAAACAGTAAATTTAATAGCTGGTCTGAAATGGTTGCTTCAGCCGGAGATTATTATTTTGTCACACAGATGAAATCCATTAAGTTTAAATAGTTCATCAAGAAAAATACCTGCCCAAAATGGCAGGTGTTTTTCTTGATCACAACTACATGCAGTAGTTCAAATGCGACAATATGTAGCGATCATTATCAGCCTATATTACTCACTGGTCTTCTTTAAGCGTCTTTATCAGGAAAAGAGAGTAAAGATTTTATAAAAGGTAACAACTAATATCATTACGGCAAACATTTGTTTCATTCGACCACTGGGCATAAACAAGCTAGTAATTCGAGCCCCGGCGAATGAACCAACTGCTCCGGCGATCAACAACGGTATCATCAGCGCTAAGTCCCATTGTGCAGTTGACAGATGCGGAATTAATGAAGAAAAAGACGGTGCAATCACTGCAAAGGCGGTAATCCCAGCCGCTTTTTTAGGTTCAAATCCGACAAGGATCAAGGTCGGCATCAAAATGAATCCCGGTCCAACACCCAGAAATCCGGCTAAAACAGAAATCGGAATTGCCAGCATCAACGCTAATTTAAAATTCTCCTGCTGTCCCTTAGTATGTTTAACTGGTTTAAAGAGTCGATAGGCCAAAAAAAAGACGGCTCCAAAATATAAGAACCAGACATAAATCTGCGGAACATAATGGACAAGCCAAGCTCCAACTGGTGCAGCCAAAGTAGCTACAATGGTCAGATAAACCGCTTTTTTCCAATCCACAAAACCACTTTTAGCAAAACCGAATACTGCAAACAATGCGGTCACGCCATTCAGTAGTAAACTCAAGGGTTGAACCTGATTGACAAGATCAGGAAGAAATAACCCTAGAAATGGAATCGCTGCGAAAGCAACCCCCAACCCTAACATTCCAGAAATAATAGAAAGTAGAAATAAGCCAACTACCATGATTATTACTCCATTCATTCACGTCACTCCAATCACTAATTAATTAAATGCTTAATTTAATATTAAAACATTGATATCTAATTGTCAACAATTAAACAAAAAAAACACTGTGAACTGAATTAGGTCCCGCTTCACAGTGTTTTCTTTAAAAATCGATACTGAATGGTTACGGACAGCGGACAAAATTTCGAACCCATAGACAATCGGCGCAGGAAGGGGTGTTGAAATAGCAATCGTACTTGGTGTCTTCCACCAGACTGCAGCCGCCTCTTAAATCACAGTCGATGCAGGAGGGGTACTGGTTATTATAAACCGTATGCCAAAAACTCTGATAGTCTTTTCCTTCGATTATCTCTTTCAGGGAACGTTCTTTGATATTGCCAAAAGAATGTTTGATGACCCTTTTTTTATCACCAAAGACGTATTCGTCATAACTGTTTGCCAGCCGATAACAGGACATCACTTCCCCCTGGGTATCAATATAAATATAGCCCTTATCGATAAAGGTACAGCGTCGTTCGGTTTTTAATTCCATATCGGGGATATTTATTTTTATGTCACGATAAGTAAATATTCTCTCCAGATAAGCCTTGCCTTCTGGATTTTCATAGCGGTTGTAAAAAATATCGTCAGCATCTTTTTCATTGATCGGCAGCAGGTGAGAAAGCGATAAACGGTGAAAGCCGTAATGTCGCATCATATTCATGATGTCAAATAAGGCCTCGGCATTGCTTTTAGTCAGTACATAGGCAACCCCCACTTTCGGCGTCGGTGAATGGGTTTGTTTATGATAATTGGATATGGTTTCAAAGGTTTTGATCAGTTGATCCTTTACACCTTGAGTATCTTCATGATACTGATCGGCTGAAAAATAGACTTCTGTGAATTTTTCACATAATACCTTAGCAATTTCTTCGGTCATAATTCCGTTACTGGTCATCAGCAGTTTATAGTCTTCAAATAACTCGACCGCTTCTTTAAAATGGGGGTAAACTGTTGGTTCCCCGATCCCGCCGAAAAAAACCTCCGCCAGGGCGGGAAATTCTTTGACCTGTTCCCGGATCGATTTGAGCAGGTCCAAATCCATATCACCTTCAACCGTATCCCAGGTATGCCGAAAACACATCTCACAATTCAGATTACAGCGATTTGTGAGTTCAATATAAATTCGTTTCAGTTCCATATTTGCCTCGCTTCATTCTTGTTCTCCCAAATGACAGGGGATTAGAAAGTCTATAACGACTTACTTTGCTTCCCCATCGATTTCATTATTTACACGATCAATGCAGTGATACTGTGGCAGGTTAATTCACTGTTTCGATACTGACCCAGCTTATTTAATTCAGCCACCAGAAAATCTTCTTTACCTAATTCTGTTTCGAAAATTGCCGTCAGAAAGGGATGTTCGACGAAAAGCAGGTCTTTGATTTTGTAATAGGCAAATTTATTCTCGCGACGACTTTCCAAAAAACCGGCATCGCTCATTAACCGCAGATGTTTGGACAAATTAGATTGCGAAATACCTAATAAATACTCCAGTTCGCAAACACATAATTCCTGCACATAAAGTAAATTCAGAATTCGCAAACGATTGGTATCCGACAATACTTTAAGTATTTCGATGACTGTCATTTTTTCCTCCATTTATGGTTTTGGTTACTTTAGGGTTACCCTAAAAAATTACGCACTGATTTAGTTGTATTTTTTGTTTCAGTTCTTTGGGGGGGGTTCCGGTATCGACATTACTAATCATTTGGATTTCGGCCATAATTGAAAAGCCAACTTCTTCAGGCGATATGTCGCAGACATCCAGGCCTACCAGGGTATGTACTTGTTCAAGAAAAATTTGAGGTGAACCCTTCTTCTGGCAGTTGTTTGTATATTTCTTTTAAGATCTAAGCTAAAGGTTGTTTGATCAGGTTGCATGAAAGCAACGTTCAAACAACCTTTAGCAAAGTAAAATCTCATCTTTATATTTATTCATTGAAAGTTAATTTATGCTTCTATTTTGATTTATTTTTAAGCGATCACTTAAACAAATTAATTATTTACGGTTACCGTTGCCATTTGGGCTTTGAGAACCAACTTCATCAATTCTTCTTCAGTAAGTCCGGCCCAGGTTGCCAATTCGGTATTTGAAGGGTATCCTTGTTTCTTTTTCACCTCTCCGTCAACTAGGGTAACCGGAAGTACGGCAACTCCTTCATTAAGAATTAAATCATTAACAGTTTTGTTTACCACAAAGGCCATGGGATCTTCAGATAAACCGTACCTCAGAATTTTTTTACCCTCGGTTTCCAGAACGTTTAACATCGCTGAAACTCTCAGCAATTCGGGATCGACGCCGGGACCACAGACACCGGTTGAACAGCACATAGCTGGATCATATATTTCTACTTTACTCATTTGATTCTCCTTCTAAAAGGACTTGCCTTTTGATACTATCTGATTAACCCAGCAACTTATTGAATTAACAACAACCTGAAGCCTGAGCTGTATCTTCAACAACCAGCTTGCCCTCTTCATTTATTTTTAATGTAACCGTATTGGTTTTAAGCACTGCTTCGCCGTCCATCAGCACGTTAATTCCATTGACAATAACGGGTTGATCGTCTGCTTTTTTATTGGTAAAAGTAAAATAAAGGGAGCTGCCACAACAACCTTGTTGCAGGGTTGCCTGGAGTGAGTCCTGACCGTTTTCTTTTAACATTTCTTCCAATACCACTTTTGCTTCATCTGTAATAATCATTTTATTTCTCCTTTTGTTTTATATTTTAATCTATTGAGTTGGTTTTTTATCTGTCAAAACTGATTCGTTATTTTTTCCAGGGAATAACCACATAATTGCCGTTAGTATCTTCGGCGATTCGTTTAATCCATTTTTGTTCGTTATTGGCTCTGGCCCGCAAAAACGGATCCTTGGTATCGGTGGCCAACAAGCTGGCATTCATCACCCACCATTTGCTCAAAATCCCGGCCCGTTTTAAATCGGCTTCTAACCGGAGAGCCTCAAAAACTGGGGTTGCTTCTGGCAGGGCGACGATAACAACTTCGGTTTCGGCCTGATTTTGCAGACGTGGGAGCAGATTGACGACGGAATCGGGAATATCGGCATTGGATCGCTGCATTTCTTTATGGTAACTTTCAGTAGAGTTGAGTAGCAGCAGGGTATGTCCGGTGGGGGCGGTGTCAATGACAACCACCCCATCTTCAGCTTTTTCGACCTGTTCCGCAAAGGCTCTGAATACAGCAATTTCCTGGGTACAGGGCGATTCCAGATCTTCAATGATATAGTCGATGTCATCTTGACTCATGTTAGCTGCTTTGGCTTTACCAATGACTTCATCCCGGTATTTCTGCAGTTCTTCGGCTTCATCAATATTACTGACGGTGATATTTTCCCCGCCCATGGTTGCGGCACTGAGATGACCAGCCGGGTCGGTGGTGGTCAGATAAACCTTTTTGCCCATTTTTGAAAGGCCCAGCGCAATCGCAGCGGCAATGGTGGTTTTACCGACGCCGCCTTTACCCATGGTAAAGATAACTTTTTTGTTGGAATCAACCATGTCTTTGACCAGGTTTTCCAAACCGGGCAAATCGCTGATTTTCTGTACTTGCTCTGTTTCAATCACGTCGTCTTCAGTAAACAGGCGACGAATGTTGTCGACCCCGGCAACGTTATAGGCCCGTAATGGCAGGGTATAAATATCCAGGGTTTTTAAGCTGTTGGGAATATTTTTGACGGCATCTTTTTGCTTGCCATAGAAAGCGGTGGCAATGTCATCGGATTGGTCAAAGTTTTCCAGGGCCCCATTGATGATCAATAGTTGATTGTCCACCCCAATTTCTTTAAGTTCCTTTGATGCTCTGGCCGCTTCGGCCAGTGGCGATGGTTCGGGACGGGAAACCAGAATCAGGGTCGTCTTGTCGCCATCGGATAAGGTGCGTACAGCTTTTTCATACATCTTCTTTTGTTCGGTCAAACCCGATAACTGCCCCAGGCAGGAAGCGCCATGGGTACTTTCATCAATAAAGCTATCCCAGGCTGATGGCAGTTGCAGCATTCTGAGGGTGTGTCCGGTGGGGGCGGTATCAAAGATAATATAATCATAGTCTTGACTCATTTTTTCATCGGTGATGAAGCGGGAAAATTCGTTAAAGGCCGCAATCTCAACGGTGCAGGAACCGGCCAGCTGTTCTTCCATACTGGCAATGGCCACATCGGGTAATTTTCCCCGATAAGGGCCAACGACTGACTCCTTATACTCTTCAGCGGCCTGGATCGGATCCAGGTTGGCAACCACGAGATTGGGGACATTCTTAATCGTTACCCCTTGACCGGTTAATGCGGTTTCAAAAACATCCTGTAAATTTGACGCCGGATCGGTGCTGACGAGAAATACACGCTTGCCCTGATCAGCAAGACTCACTGCCGTGGCACAGGCTGTGGAGGTTTTGCCGACGCCGCCTTTGCCGGTATAGAATAAATATTTTGTTAAGCTAACCTGATCGGGTGAAAAATTCTTATACATAATAATCCTTCTTTCTTATATGAATGATCTTTCATATGTCTTATTGATCATATGATAAATCATTCATACGACAATGTCAAGTGTTTTTTTGTTCATCATAAATATTTTTAAATTTTCACAAATGCATCTTAACTTTATTTATTGATTTTCCATGGACATCATGAAGGGCTTCCATGATCGCTTCGGACAGGGTCGGGTGCGGATGAATCACCTCCCCAAGGGCTTCAGCCGTTAAGCCGAGGTGGACGGCCATGGTCAATTCGGCCAACAGGTCGGTGGCCTCTGGTCCGATAATCGTGGCACCAATGATCACATCCTCCTGATTGACAATAATTTTAACCTGGCCCTGAATTTTCCCGATGATCTGGGCTTTACCCAGTGATCGGAAATCAAAACTGCCGGTTTTATACTTGATCCCCTTAATCTGCGCTTCTTTTTCGGTTAACCCGACTGCGGCAACCTGGGGGTCGGTATAAACACATCGGGGGATCGCTTTATGGGCGCCGGATTTATTGTGCCCCAGCATATTTTCGGCAGCGATTATCCCTTCTTTCGAGGCGACATGGGCCAAATATGGGCTGTTAATCAGATCCCCCACGGCATAAATACCGGCAACACTGGTTTCCAGACGATCATTAACTTCAATATGCCCCCTGGAATCAGCAGCGATTCCCAATGCTTCCAGATTCAGACCACTTGCAAAGCTGGCCCGGCCAATGGCAAGCAACATCATTTCGGCCGTTAAGGTTTTGCCATCTGCCAATGTCACCACGACTTCAGTGTCCGAAACCGCCACAGCGGTCACACTGTTGGCGGTGATGACTTTTATTTTTTCTCGTTTGAATTGCCGCATGACTTGTTTGGCGACATCCTCATCCTCGGAGGGCAGCAGCTGTGGGGCCATTTCGACAATCGTGATCTGGGTCCCCATCCGACTAAAAAACTGTCCCAGTTCACAACCGATGACGCCGCCGCCAACAATAATCATCGATTTGGGCGGCTGTTGCAGTGACAGGGCCTCGGTGCTGGTAATCACCCGCACACCATCATACTGAAACAGTTCCGGACAGATCGGGACGGACCCGGTGGCCAGTAGGATTTTATCACTGACCAGGGTTTCAAGCCCGCCATCGTTTAACTCGACGCTGACGGTATGGGCATCGATCAGTCGGCCAGTCCCTCGCACCAGCGTAACCCCATTTGATTCAAAAAGAAATTCAATTCCCTTAACCAAACCGGATACCAGCTTGTCTTTGCGTTCAACGATCTGTTTAAGATCCGCATAAGTGTGTTCATTGAATACCCCAAATTTTTCAGCTTCCAACGAGGTTGTCAAAACATCAGCCGAAGCCAGCAACGACTTAGTTGGAATGCAGCCAATATTCAGGCAGGTTCCCCCAACTGTATTTTTCTCGACTACGGTCACTTCTGCACCTAACTTGGCGGCCATAATAGCGGCTTCATAGCCACCCGGTCCAGCACCAATAATTGTAATTTTCATATTCCCTCCTTTTCCCGAATCATTGTATATTTTTAATACTTGAATACATCGCTATTATCAATCGAGTCTCAACTTTTGCGATTGCTTTTCGCCGCATTGACAAAAGCCGCAAATAATTTTTTTGCATTACTATCGGTTTTTAGCAGCTGTTCGGGATGCCATTGAACGCCTATTCCAAAATCCAAGGCTTTTATCTCGACCGCCTCAATCAGATCATCCAGACTGGTCGCAATCGACGAAAGTCCATTTGCCAGATTTCCGATTCCCTGATGATGAACACTATTTACCAGGATCTTGTCTTTATCTAAAATCTGATGAAGTAAGGTGTTCTTTTGAATACTAATTTCATGGACGGGAATATCAAAGGGTGTCTTTTGAAAATGTTGTAGGGTCATCCCAATTTCCTTTACCCCTAAGATGTCTTGTTTTAAAGTACCGCCTAATGCCACATTGATCAATTGCATTCCACGGCAGATTCCTAATACCGGTTTGTTTTCTTTAAGAATCGCTTTAAAAAGATTTAACTCCAGCTCATCCCGTTTAGGCGAAATCTCATCTGAACAGTTACACAAAGGCTGTCCATATAAACTGGGGTTGATATCCTGGCCCCCGGTAAAAAGAAAACCGTTAAATTCTCTTACTAAAGTTTTAATATCTGTCTTGTTTTTGGCAAAAGGAAGCAACACTGGTAAACCACCGCCTTCCAGGATGCCATTCATATAGGGTGGGGCGATATAAATTCTTTTTTCAATTGCGTTGTATTGAGGCAGTACCCCAATTATCGGTTTGCGTTTCATTGACTTCTCCCTGACGCTCTGATCTTTGTGATTGCATGTATTCATATAACTCAATGATCATATGATATAAGGTTCATCTGAAAGTGTCAACTGTTATTTTTTACCAAATATTTTGAGTATAATGTGGTTAGTCGATTAAAATCAACCCAAATTCTACCTGTTAAATTTATTGACGAATTTATTTTTAGCGCTTATGATAAAAGAGATAACTAAGGATATTATTAAATGATTATAGAAGGAGACATATATGGATATTTATCTGGATAATGCGGCCACCACCTTTCCCAAGCCACTGGCCGTTCCTGATGCGATTTATGATTATATTGTCAATAATGGCGGGACTTCTGGACGCGGCTCCTACGAAAAGGCGATTCTGGCCGATGGCCTGGTTTATCAGACCAGAAAAAGTCTGGCCAAATTGTTCAACCACAACGACCCCAAAACAGTGGTGTTTACTTCTTCCGTTACGGAATCGTTAAATCTGGCCCTTCAGGGTATTTTAAAACCTGGCGATCATGTCGTCACCAGTGCGCTGGAGCATAATGCTGTCTGGCGCTGTCTGAAAACCCTGGAGCGGGATCGGGGCATTACGATTTCAGTGGTTCCGGCCACGGCTCAGGGCGAAACGGCGATCGAGGATGTGGAAGCGGCGATCACGCCGGAAACCCGGATGATTGTTTTTACCCATGCTTCCAATGTACTGGGAACCATTCAACCGATTGGCGAGATCGGCGCTTTAGCCCGCAAGCAGAACCTGCTTTTTCTGGTGGATGCCGCCCAGACGGCGGGGGTGATTCCCATTGATGTCCAGGCCCAGAATATCGATCTGCTGGCCTTTACCGGCCACAAAAGCCTGTTGGGGCCAATGGGTACCGGCGGCCTGGTTGTCAATTGCGAGGCTGAAATTCATCCCCTTATCTCCGGCGGGACCGGCGGAGATTCAGCCTATGAATACCAGCCGGATTATTATCCCAACCATCTGGAAGCCGGTACCATGAATGTCAGCGGCATCATCGGTCTGGGGGCCGCACTTTCGTTTCTGGAGGCTGAAGGCCTGGCGACAATCCGTCATAAAGAGGATGCTCTGATGGATTATGCCCTCAATGCGTTAAGTACGGTGCCGGGAATCGAAATTTACGGTCCCCGGGATTCTTCCAAAAGTGTTGGCGTGATTCCGTTTAATCTCGAAGGTCACGTCCCCGAAGAAATCGCCTTTTATCTGGATCAGGAATGTCAGGTGATGATCCGTGCTGGCTTACATTGCGCCCCCAGTGCCCATCGTCTGATTGGGACGGTGAGCCGGGGCAGCTGTCGCATCGGGATTGGCTATTTCAATGAACCGGCGCATATCGATGCCCTGGTTAATGGCTTGAAATCATATTTAAAGGAGAATAACTAATGTACCTCGAAACCATCAGTCTTATTTACATCAAACCCTGCACCACCGGGGGCGGTCGGATTAAATTTCGGGCGAAGCTCAGCAATCCGGTTCCTGACGTCATGCCCTATCTCAATACGGTGATTAAAACCGGCCTTTATATTCCGTCGGCCCAAACCTTTACCTATAAGATCGGCAGTCATATTATCAATATCCACGATCGCAATCTTACCTGTACCCAGTTAACCAATGAAGCCCAATGTTATGAAATGATCGATCATATTTATAATCTGATCAATGACACCTGGTCGAATCGAGAAAATATTGAACCCAATGAGGAAACCCGGGAGCGCCCCAGTGCGATACAGCTTTATAAATTGTTGCCTAAGAAAATCGGCTGTAAGGTCTGTGGCCAGGGTTCCTGCATGGCCTTTGCCTCCAAACTGATATTAGGCAGCTGTCGGCTGAACCAGTGTAGCCTGATGAAAGAGGATGAATATGCTCCCAATTATCTAAGCCTCGAAGCCCATCTGCAGCTGCTGGGTTATGAAACCGACTGAGTCCGTTAAACCAAAATAATCATCTTAACCCAAAAGCCAGATCGTTTTTGTCAATGATCTGGCTTTTGTGATGATGGTTTTGTTATTGTTTGGCTAAAATATCGTCAAAGATCTGACAGGTTATAGCAGCGGTTTTGTTGACATACTCATGGTGTTCGTCGGTTAGATGACGGGTTGACAAGGGCTTTTCCAGGGCTTTGTCTTCGCCGATAATCTCGGTCACATCGACGCTACCGGCAACCTGATTGCTGTATTTTACAATGGCCCGTTTGGCACAGCATTTGGAACAGCCATCGACGGCGATGGTCGGATATTTTTCGGCAAATTCCCGTTCGCCGCCATCACCAGCGATAAATAAGGGCAGACAAAGGGTCGATACCATCCCCGGTTTGAGTTCTTCCATCATTTTACGCACTGCCAGCCGGGAAATGGTCCCCCCCAGGCACTCTTCGCCGCTGCAGGAAATAATCCCAATTTTATTGTTTATCATAGCAAGTCACCCCCACCTTTTATTTCTTTAACATCGTCAGCTAAAATTTCGGCCAGTTCTTCGGCATAGTTCCAACCGTCTTGAGTAAGGGCAGTTCCCGTACCATGTTCTTCACCGCGATGGGCTTTCATAAAATCGGGAACCTTATGACTTTTAACGACAACGCCGCCGGTTTCTTCGACACTTTTTTTAGCGCAGTATTTGGCACAACCATCCATGGTGATGCAGGATTTGCCGTTAATCTTGGCCACGACCTCATCATCACCGGTGACCACATGGGCCAGGCAGAGGGTCTCGGTGTCGTTGGGACACTTTTCCTCAGTTACCATTAATACCGATTCTCTGGCCAGTAAACCAAATACTTTGCCAATTCCGCTGCAGGGGATTACTTTTATTTTAGACATCGATTTCTGCTACCTTTCGTTGTAAAAATTCAAAATAGGCCGGGCAATCGTGGAGAAGATCTTGATCTTCGGAAAAATCACGGAGTTTCACTTCCACCAGCCAGCCTTTTTCGTAGGGACTTTCGTTGACCTGTTCCGGGGCATCATTTAAACTGCTATTGACAGCCACCACAGTACCAGAAACCGGTGAAATAATTTCAAACACCGCTTTGCTGGACTCGATGCTGCCTAAATCGTCAAACTGTTCAAACTCATCGCCGATTTCCGGCGGGTCGACATAGAGAATGTCTGACAGGTTCTGTTGTACATAATCACTGACCCCCACCCGAGCCATCTTTCCGGACACGGTCACCCAACAGTCGTTTTCATTGAAGAAATAATTGCTTTGGGGGACCTTGAAAATAAATTTTCCATGGGAAAAGCTGTTATACTCAACCGCTTCCGGTTCAATAAACTCCGACTCCGCCTGATCAGCGGCACTACTATTTACTTTTGCCAAGACAGCCTGGACAACCGCCCGGGTGTCATCATTTTCCTGAATGTCGACCCCCAGTTTGATATCCAGGGTTTTGGCGACTTCACTGACATTGACTTTGTCCTTGATGGCCAGTTCCAGATCGCCAGCCAGTTTACTGGCACAGCGGGTATTGCAGCCATCGATGATGGTTAAATCGCCAGCGGCCAGGGCTTTTTCGTAGCGGCTGCGGTTCTGATTTAATAACACCGGACAGATCAGCGCTACTTCTGCTGACTGGGCCAGCTCCAGGGCCACTCGCCGGGACAGATCCCCGGCGCATTTATCCAGGCCGTTACAGGGCAATACACAAATTGACTCACTCATTGGCTTTGGCCTCTTTTTCTGCTGCTTTTTCTGCCTTACGGATGGCTTTGATCATCTTGGTGGTTTCGGTTTTATCCGGAAAGGTAATGGCATCCGGACCACAGGTTTTGGCACAGGCCCGACAGAAAACCACACAGTTATTGGGGTTTTTGACCTTTAACTTGGGTTTGGCATTCTCATCGACTTCAAAAACCTGATGGGGGCAGAATTTCACACAGTCCATACAATCGTTGCATTTTGAAAAATCAATACGGGGAGACCAGTCAATCCGATCCCGTTCGACACCCATAAAAGTTGATTCACTCATGGCTACACCTCATATCCCATTTCTTCCAGTTTGTTTTCCACCACTTCAAAGGCTTTTTCGTTGGTCATATCGCGGATATCCAGCATCACGGCATCTTCTTCAATATTAAGGCCGGCTTCTTTAAAGGCATCCTTGAACATTTTCCGTTGCATATTGGGGGCACAGGCGCCAATGATTACTTTGCGATGGGACTTTAAAAAATCAGCCAGAAAACGATCGCCATCTTCTTCGCACAGTTGTGGATGAATAAAGGCGTATTCCACCGGCAACTCGACCCGTACCTGGTTGATGAAATCCCAAATATCCATGGCTTGAAAGCCAGGACATTTTCCGGTACAGACACACATAATAAAACCTGGTAATTCTTGACTCATATCTTCCACCTCGTTTATAATATAATTAAATGCTTATGGTTGAATTCATTATACGCCTCTCGGTTATGGGTGTCAAGGGCAATAGATTAAGTTTGCATTTTTATAAGTGATTGCTTATAATGTTATAAAACCCATTCCGTTGTCAACCCTTTTAGCTGTGGAATCAGTTTAAAAATATCGAAAAGAGGTCAATTATGAATAGCGAAGATCTTTCTGTCAAAATATTCAAAGCGCTGGGTCATCCCATCCGCTTGCAAATAGTAAAATCACTTCTGGATCAATCACGTTGTGTTTGTGAACTTCTGCCTGCTTTTGATTATAGTCAGGCAAATCTCTCCCAGCATTTAAAAATTCTGCGTGAAGCGGGCATTCTGGAAAATAAAAAAATTGGGGTTGAAATGCATTATCGGGTAAAGTTAAAAGGCATCACAACACTGTTGGAAATTATGGATCAAACTGTTGAAGAATATTTTGAAACCCTGGATTTTAAATAAACCGCACGAAAGTAGGTAACGCATATGAAATTAAAAATTTATCCATGTCCCGGGCATTGCAATGTCAGTATGATGACCAAAACTGTGGCCCAGTATTTTGGTATTATTGATGAGGAAAACATCACCATCCTCCCCCATGTCAGCATGAACATTCTCGCAGAGGTTGCAGCGGCCGGTGATGATGAAAAATACATTTCTTTGAATGGCTGTCCGTCGACCTGTGCGTCGATGGCATATGAAGATATGGGGTATGAACTCTATGACGAAATTGTGATGACTCCCGATTATGATATTAAACACAATGAGAAATATCAGAATCTGGACGATATTGAGGCCGAAATCGAACACGTTCAGCAGGCCCTTGATAAAATATTAGCCAGTAACTGAGCAATTACAGGAGTGAATTATTTTGCTCACGATATTAATCGCTAAACTAAAGCATTCAGCAGAACACCCGGTAAGCATCGCACCCGCTTCAGGGTGTGTTTTGATTGTTTTAAAAGTTTCTGAGCAGTTTAAAAATTTAACATAACCAATCTCGCTGGCATCCTTTAATTATGTTATGCTTACAGTCAAATCTTTGTTGCAAGGAGTCAGAAATATGATTAAAGTACTATTTGTCTGTGTCCATAATTCCGCCCGCAGCCAAATGGCCGAGGCGTTTCTTAATGATTTGGGAAAAGATTACTTCATTGCCGAGAGCGCTGGTCTGGAACCGGGAACCATCAATCCTCTAATTATTAAGGTGATGGCTGAACTTGGCTATGATCTCAGTCAAAACCGAACCAATTCGGTGTTTGACTATTTCAAGGAAGGGCGTCTCTATTCAATTATCGTTAAAGTCTGTGACCTGGAGAATGGTCAGCGATGTCCAGTTTTTCCGCTGGCTATGAATGTCCTCGACTGGACCTTTGAAGATCCGGCTGATTTTACTGGTACCGAGGAAGAGCAGCTTGAACAAGCCCGCCATCTGCGTTATAAAATCCGGGAAAATGTCATCGATCTGATTAACACCTACAAGAATTCTATTTAGATAAAAAAGGGAGAAACCCATGAACAAACCCAAAGTTGCCTTTATCTGTGTTCATAATTCCTGCCGCAGCCAGATGGCTGAAGCCCTGGCAAAGAAATTTGCCAGTGATGTCTTTGACAGTTTTTCGGCTGGCACTGAGACCAAACCGCAAATCAATCAGGATGCCGTCCGCCTGATTAAAGCCCACTATGGTATTGATATGGAAGCGACCCAGCACTCCAAGTTGCTGACAGATCTGCCGCCGATTGACATTGTCATCAAAATGGGCTGCAATGTCGTCTGCCCCTACCTGCCCAGCCGCCATACTGAAGACTGGGGACTGGATGATCCCACCGGCAAAAGTGATGCCGAATTTCTGGCGATTATTGCTCAAATTGAGGAAAAGGTCGAGAATCTGGCTAATCTGATCCGAAATAACGAGCTCTAGTTTTTACATCCTGATCGGAACCACAAGCTAACATAAAAAAGTGTAAATTGTACTTTTTTATGTTAGCATCTGCAATCTTTGATCCAGCCTTCTTTAAGGGAACCGATAAAGCAGTGAGGAAAAATCATTTTGCCGATTTTGGCCATTTGTCGTGCATTTTCCAGATGCTCGCCATCGGCTTTATTGATCAGCAGAATGCGATCAACAGCCGGTCCAAAGTGGGGATCAAGCTTGGTACGAGAAAAGGTTGCAAGGGTCCGTTTTAAGGCCGTTTCATCAAAAAACAGCTCTTCCCCATCAAACAGCTGGGAGCGATGAAATAGGGTTTCATCGATTGGTCGCTTAAAGGTTTCAGCTCCCATCACATGAATGATTTTGGTGGTCAGGGTCGGAATGGCTGGCTCGTAGTCGGCATAGAATTTGTAGGGGCGGCGATTGGAACCATCTCCTTCATTAATAATTACCAGTGGGGATAGCGCCTGATGAAGCTTGTACAGATCGGCATCCTCAAAGCCAGCAATTTTCTGCTGGGCGACTTCTTCCCGGCCAATGATCCATTCTTTGGCTGGGTCTTTTTTTATTTCGGCTATAATGGTATCGATATCCGGATCAATCAGCAGCTGCGCCGGGTTTACATCGGCCACACAGATTTTGGCGGTGGTGGTGATCACATGGGCCTTGCCAGCGGCAGTAAGTTCCCGGCCCAGGGCAAACATCAGGGAGGTCTTACCGCCGCCACCAGTAATGGTGATGACCTCTGTCTCGGTTATTTGAAAAGTATCGATTAGATTCAAGGTATTCTCCTTCCGCAAAAGCTTTTTTTCTAACAACACTATTATTATATGACAAAAATGCGATGTTTAAAACGATCTTTTGCTTTTTTGAGAAGTCAACCAAACAACCATCAGACAACAAAAAAAAGACCCTCAAACGAATGAAGGTCTATGCAGCATAAAAATGTGAATCGTTTATCTTTGTCCATGATATTGCATACCTGTCCCATCCTGTGGTTGGGTTCCGAGATCACAAACACCATAATCAGAGTTTTTCCAGCAAACGGTCAAATACTTGTTATCAGATGCTTGTTACTCGGCCCGTTCCCGGATAAACAGACGGATCGGGGTGCCGAAGAAATCAAAGGTTTCACGAATCTTGTTTTCCAGATAACGCTGGTAGGAAAAATGAACCAGGGTCATGTCATTGACAAAGACCACAAAGGTTGGCGGATTGATAGCCACCTGGGAGGCATAATAAAGCTTTAAACGACGGCCATGTTTGGAGGGAGGCTGTTTCATCATCACAAATTCGGCCAGGGCTTCGTTAACCTTTCCGGTGGTGATCCGTTTGGCGCTTTGGGCCTTTACAAATTCAATGGTTTCAAATATTTTTCCCAGGCGCTGTCCAGTTTTGGCCGAGATGAAAATGATTGGCGCATAGTCCATAAAGGATAGGGCATCGCGGATGTCCCCTTCCATCTTTTTCATGGTTTTATTGTCTTTTTCGACAGCATCCCATTTGTTGACGATAATAATTGATGGTTTGGAACGATTATGAGCAATTCCGGCAATTTTGGCATCCTGTTCGGTGACGCCCTGGGAGCCGTCAATCAGAATCAGGACGATCTGACTGCGTTCGACGGCGGCAATGGCCCGGACAATGCTGTAACGCTCAATATCTTCATAGATTTTTTTCTTGCGCCGTAATCCGGCGGTGTCAATCAGGACGTAATCTTCGCCATCATAGCGGACGCTGGTATCGACGGCATCCCGGGTGGTGCCGGGAATATCGCTGACAATCAGCCGATCTTCGCCAAGCACCTTGTTAATCAGGGTCGATTTGCCGACGTTGGGCTTGCCGATGACGGCCACCCGCAGGCGCTCATCTTCGGACTCGTCTTCATCGTAATAACGCTTGACGCGGTTAATGATCTCATCGAGAAAATCCCCCAGTCCCAACCCCTGTTCTGCCGAAATGGCCAGCGGTTCACCGATACCGAGGTTGTAAAACTCAAAGACGTTGTTTACCAGGCTCTGACTGTCAACTTTATTAACGGCCAGTATCATATCCTTGTCGTGTTTACGGATCATATTGGCGACTTCCAGATCGGAGGCAGTCATCCCTTCCCGACCATCAACCAGGAGGACAATCAGATCGGCCATATCAATGGCCACCTCGGCCTGAACCCGCATCTGCAAGAGGATGTCATCCTTGGTGTGGGGTTCAATACCGCCGGTGTCAATCAGGGTGAAGTGGTGGTTTTGCCATTCAGCGTCGGCAATGATCCGGTCCCGGGTTACCCCGGGGGTGTCTTCGACAATGGCGATTCGTTCGCCGACTAATTTATTAAACAGGGTGGACTTGCCCACATTGGGACGGCCCACCACTGCGACGATAGGTTTTGGCATAATTCTTCCTCATTTCATTTATTATCATTTTGCGAAAATTACAAAAGTGCTTGCGCTTTGTTTGGTGTATAGTTGCTAGCTGATTGGTTTGGCCTGATTCACGTGGTGCAGTGGTCAAGCAGAGCCTGACCATCAAGGGGAACACTGGCAACTTTGACGCCTAGGGCATCGCTGAGACTTTCCAGGGTCCAGTCATCGAGAAGGGTATGACTGCCGCTGCGCAGAGCGTTTTCTGGTAGCAGCAGTAGATCACAGGGATCGTCGGCGAGCTGATTTTTTAGCTGAGCTAGGATATCAGTGCCAGTGACCAGGCCAGAGACGGTAATGGCTTCCCCAAAGAAGTGGTTGGTAATTGGGAAAACGGTCAGCGTCAGCCCGGGCACAGCGGCTGTGATGGCAGTCGCCAGTTCGTCCAGATACGTGGCCGCGGCAGTGCCGGTGATCAGCCCGATTTTTTTAGGTTGATTGCGGGTTTTTAGGGTTTTTAAATTAGCCAGGGCCTCAGTCAGAGACGTTTTAAAATCAGCCATCATCCCCACCCCGTTTTCAATCTGGGGAAAACCGTGATAATAATCACTGTCTGGAATTGGGCTCTGGGCCAGCAGGTAAAACTCATCGCTGGGATAGACAAAGCCATCACCATGCTGGGCTTCCATTTCACCATGAACAGCGTCGATCAGGGCCAGGGTTTGCCGGGCTTCATCCCGGGTAAAAAGCCGGAGCTCGGCGAGACCCTGACGGTGGTTGGACAGGCCCACTGGCACCACCGACACCGACTGCAGCACCGGGTAAAAGCGCTTTAGTTCATTAAGTGTCTTTTCCAGTTCGGGGCCGTCATTATAATCCGGTACCAGCACAATCTGACCATTCATCAAAATGCCATTTTCATAAAATGTTTCCAGGTAACGCATCACATCCCCGGCAAAACGGTTTTTAAGCATTTTAATCCGCAGTTCGGGATTAGTGGTATGAATCGACAGGTTCATCGGCATGATCCGGTAGCGGATAATCCGGTTTAGTTCATCCGGGGTCAGGTTGGTCATGGTGATGTAGTTGCCGGTTAAGAAGGACAGCCGCTCATCGTCGTCTTTGACATAAAGGCTTTCCCGCATGCCCTGCGGCAGCTGATCGATAAAGCAGAAAACGCAATTATTTTTGCAGGTTTTAGTGCCGATCATTGCTTCGGGAAAAACCACCCCCAGATCGTCCTCATATTCTTTTTCAATATCCAGCTCCCAGATCTCCCCATCCGGCTTTTCGATTTCCACCTCTAAGCAATCATCGGCAATCAGATAGCGGTAGTCGAGAATATCGGTGACCGGCATGCCGTTGATTGATAGCAGACAGTCCCCGGGGGTAACATCCATTTCGCTGAAAATGCTGTCTTTTTCAACAGCCTCTATAATAAACTTTTTCAATCGCTCTCACTGTTTCTTTACAATTTAAAAACTGCCAGCAAAACCAGCCGGCAGTTCTCCTTACCTATTATATAATACTTTCACTGAAAAAAAAACCTCTTTAAGAATTTTTCGCAATTATTGGCCGATGGGACAGCGAACCATGCAAAGGCCGCAGACCGCTCCCCGGCCAATATGCTGATAGGCCTCCTTCATCTGCTGGCTGCAGGCAAAGGCATCGTAAAGCTGGTTACGGGCCATCCCCGGGGTCCACAGCTGCCCTTCGATGGCCTGGGCCGGACAGGCCGTGACACAGACCCGGCAGCTGCCACAGCCGCTTTCGGTCACCGGGTCGCCGACATTAAAAGGAGCATTGGTCAGGATAGTGGACAGCCGTACTCGGGGGCCGTAGCGCTGGTGGATAAACAAGGCACTGCGGCCGATCCAGCCCAGCCCCGCCAGCACGGCACCAGTTTTATGGGAGAAGGCGCCGGTAAACGAATCATTAGGATCGGCCACCGACTGGGACGCCGGAATCGCCACGCTTGGATAACCAAGGGCCTCCAGACTGAGCAGCAGCCGCAGGCTGATATCATCGAGCAGACGGTTGACACTGCGGTAATGGCTGAAATAGGTTTGGGTCGGCTCCTCCACGATCTGATTTAAAATGCCATTGGACAGTTTGATAAGAATCGTGATGGCCCGGTTAAAGCCCATCCGTTTTTGCTCCGGTAGAATGGACAGATCAGAAAAGCCGACGGCCGTGGCACCCAGGGACTGCCCCAGGTGATTAATGGTGTGATTGAGGGCATCGGACTGATGACTGCAGATTTCTTTTTTCATTTTCTCCTCTTTTTTACACAGAAATAGGGAAATTCACCCATTGATGTGTTACAATAGCATTACAAAACAAAGGTGGTGATATTTATGCTCTTTAATTCTTCGCAACAGGCTGAAGATAAATTAATCATACTCTATGTCCTACAAAAAATCAAAACCGCGTTAACCCGGGAGCAGATTGCTCTGATCATTATTGAAAACCTGCAGATTGGTTATTTTGATATCCAACTCTACATTGACGATCTGATCAAGGACGATTTTCTTTCAACGCTGGAATATGACGGTAAATCAGTATTGAGCTTAACGCCCATGGGCAAGGATACGCTGACGGTTTTTCACGATAAAATCCCCACTTATATTGCCGAGATGATTGATCTTTACTTAAAGGAAAACCGGGCCAAGATTTTTAAAGAAGTAAAAATTACTGCCAACTACCAGAAATTGGGCGAAACCGACTATCTGGTGGAACTAAAACTTCAGGAAAACAATATGGTTTTAATGGAGATCGCCTTAAATGCCCCGACCCTGAAACTGGCGCTGGACATCTGTAATCGCTGGAAAGAAAATACCCAGGAGTTATATGCGTCGGTATTGAATCTATTAACCTGATTAATTTTATAGCAACACATTCAAAAGGTTGGCCACTGGGGTTTTAACCCGATAGCCAACCTTCGTCGTCGTTGCGTATAGTTATTTCTTATGGGTTCCGATGACATCACGTTTGATCCGATCTTCCACCCGACGGTTTAACCACATGATCGCTGTCTCAATATGTACCAAGGCCATCGCATTCTCAGTACACTCAAACTCCCCTTCCTGGAATAGCTTTAAGCGATCTCTGACAATCTCAAGCAAATCAGAATCAATGACGCCGACTTCCGATATGGGTTCGTTTCTGGCTCCTTTTTGAAACTTAATTCTTGCCAGCTCAACTGGATCATCGTCTTTAGTCCGAATAACATACTCGTTATAAGCATTGCCGACGCCCTTGTCAGCGACTCGATAAACCTCATTTAAATTGCCTTTGTACTGAACGGTTGTTATTTTCTCACCCATTTTGCTGCCTTCTTTCCACTCTAAGTTGTATTCACTCTAAGTTATATTTGATTATACCCCTTTATACCCAAAACCGAATCGCATATTCAGTTCTTTTGAGCATTGACGTTCTTAATAGTGCAACTTTTTAAACGCTTGACAAAAGCTCTTCTTCATAATATTATTGTAAAAGGGTTTTTTATATTTAAAAATAATTTATGTAGCGAGGGAGCTTCAAATATACTATAACACAGTGCGTATATTTTATGGAAGTTCTTTTTTTGGCTATTGACATTAGATTTGGAGGAAGAATAATTGATTAAACTTCAAGATGTGAATAAGTATTTTGGTGAACACCATGTGTTAAAAGATATTAATCTGGAGGTTGCAGAGGGTGAAAAATTAGTAATTATCGGACCGTCAGGTTCGGGCAAGAGTACCACCGTTCGTTGTATGAACTTTCTGGAAGCACCTACTTCCGGGCATGTTTTTATCGATGGTGAAGAACTTACGCAAAAAAATAAAATTCAACTGGTGCGACAAACATCGGCGATGGTATTTCAGAGTTTTAACTTGTATCCCCATAAAACCGTGCTGGAAAATCTGACCCTGGCACCGATCAAACTGCAAAAACTGTCCAAAGAAGAAGCCATCAAAAAAGCCCGTAAATATTTGGCGATTGTTGGCTTGAGTGAAAAAGAAAATGCTTATCCGGCAACCTTGTCCGGGGGACAACAACAGCGGGTCGCTATTGCCAGAGCCCTGGCAACTGAAAAAAAGATTATCCTTTTTGATGAACCAACATCAGCGCTGGATCCGGAAACAGTTCAGGAAGTGTTGGATGTCATGATCAAGTTATCAAAGGAAAACATCACCATGGTAGTGGTTACCCATGAAATGGGTTTTGCCCGGGTGGTTGCCGATCGGGTCATCTTTATGGACGATGGCCGGATTGTGGAAGAAGGAAAACCGGAACATTTCTTTGAAAACCCAACCGAGGAACGAACAAAACTCTTTCTCAGTAAGATTCTGCGTTAATTTCTAATGTCGCAAGCGATATTAGTTATTATATTTTATATTTAGGAGGAAAATGACTATGAAAAAGGTACTCTCTGCTCTGCTTGTTTTATGCCTGGTGTTTACCTTGGCAGCCTGTTCGTCGTCAACTGGTTCAAAGGACAATGCTACCACTGATGGTAGTTTGGACGCAGTTGTTAAAGCCGGTGTTTTACGTGTCGGTGTTAAAGAAGACGTTCCCAACTTTGGGCTGCGTAACACCACTACTGGTGAAATCGAAGGGTTTGAAATTGATCTTGTCAAGCTGTTGGCCAAAGCAATTCTCGGCGATGAAAATGCTTATGAATTAACACCGGTAACGGCTAAAACCCGTGGTCCATTACTTGACAATGGCGAAGTCGATCTTGTTATTGCAACCTTTACGATTACGGACGAACGAAAATTAACTTACAACTTCTCGACCCCGTATTATGAAGATGCGGTTGGTCTGCTCGTTAAAAAAGATGCCGGATTCAAAGGTTTAGCTGACATGAATGGCAAAGTAATTGGTGTTGCTCAAAGTGCGACCTCCAAAGATGCTGTTCAAAAAGTTGCCGATGAAAAAGGGATTACGGTATCATTCTCAGAATATGCGACTTATCCAGAGATCAAGGCAGCTTTAGACTCTGGACGCGTTGATGCTTTCTGTGTCGATGGTTCAATTCTTGGTGGCTATGTTGACGATACGACCATGATCTTGCCAGACCGCTTCTCACCGCAACAATATGGTGTTACCTCAAAACTTGATAACATAGCTCTGACTGAAGCAGTTGACGGCTATATCAACGGATGGTTAGAAGATGGCACCATTGAAGGCCTGATCACGAAATGGGGACTTAATTATTAATGAATAGTTCTAATCCTTTTGCCTTATGGCGTTGGGAGAAGATGTTTGGAGAATGGCAAATGTTTGGCGAAGGGTTTCTGCGAACCATTGAGGTCGCAGCCCTCGCCTTGATACTTGCTCTTGTTCTGGGTATTATCTTTGGCGTTATCTCAACTTCAAACAATAAAGTAATGCGTGGGATCGCAAGGATTTATGTTGAGTTCTTTCAAAACACTCCCCTGGTTATTCAGGTTTTCTTTTTGTATAATGGTCTGGCCATTGCGGGACTGCGGCTAAGTGTGTTTGTAATTGGGGTTCTAGGCATAGGGGTTTATCATGGTGCTTATGTTTCCGAAGTTGTTAAAACGGGAATTACTTCCATTCCGGAGGGACAAGTCGAAGCGGCCAAGTCCCAGGGTTTTACTTATATTCAGTATATGCGCTATATTATTCTACCCCAAACAATTAAGATTATTCTGCCACCGCTTACCAATCAGGCCGTCAACCTGATTAAAAACACTTCCGTTCTGGCGATGATTTCTGGTTTTGATCTGATGTATATGGCTGATTCATGGGCATCATCCAGTCTTGATTATGGGCCATCTTATGTTTTTGCCGGTCTCTTGTATTTTATGCTCTGTTTCCCATTGGCAACCTGGGCAAGAAAATATGAAGAACGTCTCAAACGCAATGACACGACCCGTACTCTCTATGATCCATGTGAGGAGGCCGTAACATGTTAGACGTTTTTAAAAATGTATTTACGCCTTCAAATGTTGAATTCTTAGCCAAAGGCATGGCGTTAACCATAGCGATTTCAGTATCGGTTGTTATTATCTCGATTATTTTTGGAACCATACTGGCTTTGCTGCGAACGTATGAAAAGCGCTTTTTGGGCAAATTGGCTGGCTTCTATATTGAAATGTTTCGAAATACACCCTTACTGCTCTGGATTCTGGTGTGTTGCTTTATGATTCCCTATGGCACCATTGTCATTCGTGGCGGATTAGCTTTGACTTTATACACTTCAGCGGTTATTGCAGAAATTGTCCGTGGCGGTTTAAACGCCATCGCCGAGGGCCAGTTCGAAGCCGCTACATCTCAGGGGTTTACGCTGATCCAAACATTAATCTACATCGTTTTGCCCCAATGTTTTAAAAGTATTGTGCCTTCCCTGCTTTCGCAGGTCATTACAACTGTTAAAGATACCTCTTTCTTGCAGGTTGTTGCAATTCCCGAGTATACTCGCAGCGGATTTGTGGTTATGGGACGCTATACGACGACACCTGAAGTTTTTATGATCTTTGCGGTGTTGGCAGTTGGTTATTTTGTGATTTGTTTCAGCCTGTCGTGTGTGGTTCGCAGCTATCAGAAAAGAACACAAATCGCCAGATAATGAAACAATTCCAGATAATAATGAATGAGTTAAAACGTAAACAAAGTCATGGATTGATTTTAATCCATGACTTTGTTTTAATTACGGCATCGTTATTAACCAGGATCGGTGCTTAGTGGTTTTCTATATTTGGGTCGCTGCGCCAGGTTGGTGCATGCCAATGACTAAACCATTTAACCTTAACTGCTGGAGTGATTTTTCTTTTTGGCGGCCAAGGGCTTTATTTGAAGAGCTTTACCGTTCCCACATCATTTAAATGTTTCAGTAGTGACAGGGCAATGGGAAAACCAAACAGGCCCAGAACCCCCAGTAAATTAACACCGATAAACATGCTCATTAAGGCCACCACCGGGTGCAGGCCCAATTGACCGCCGACGATTTTAGGCTCTAAAATATTGCGGATGACTGTCACAAAAACATAAACCAGGATCAAGCCCAGCGCCGTCTGATAGTTACCCTGAAGCAGGGTGATCACCGACCAGGGGATCATTATCCCACCGGTTCCCAGCACGGGTAAAATATCGAAGATGGCAATAAAAAAGGCAATCAGAATGGGGTTGTCAATCCCGACAATTGAAAGTCCAATGGAGAGTTCAACAAAGGTAATTGACATAATCAGGGCATAGGACCGGATCACCACAAAGAGGGTATTGACGATGTAATTTTTAATAGTCTGGAAAATCTCATTGGCTTTCTCGGAAAACTGCCGGAAAACAAAGGCTGACAGCATTTCGTAATCAACCGCCATGAAAAAGGTGGCAATGACCATCAAGAGCATTTTGATTAAAAAAGCCGGCAGCGACCCGGCCAGGTCTGATAAGAAGGCCACAAAGGCCAAGGAGATACTGGTGACATTATCCCCCAGGGAATTGACCAGCTGTTCCGATGCTGCATTGAGGACATCAACCAGGGCCGCATCAATCAGAAAGACGGTTTGTTCTATCCCGTCAAAAGTGGTCAGCAGAAAGGGTCTGAGCTGATACTCGTAGATATCGGGTAAGGCACTGATGGTTTGCGTCAGGGTTGAGATTAATTTAACTCCCACCAGGGCAACCAGAATCCCGGCACCACCGTAAAACACCAGAACCAGAACAAACGATACCAGTTTGTTTGGCAACCGGGTCCATTCAGAAATTGCTTTGGCCGGGCCTTTAAGCAGATATGCAATCAGGAAAGCCAGGATAAAAGGGCTTAGTAACGAAATTGCATACTCAAAAATGAGATACACAATCGCCACCACTAAAAGAATGTAGACAGCATTGATGATAAACTGTCTTTTTTTGTCATAAGGGGATTCCATTTATTCCTCCAATTTTTATTTGTGATCGGTAATTGCGAAATTGCACTGACAGTAATCATTGTTCAACTTAATTCACTTCGCATTGATCGATTATATGTGAACACCAGACGGGGTTCGATCGATAACAAAACCGTTTCTCAGATAAGCTGAAAAACGGTTTATAAAGACATGATTTTTCTTCAAATTTATAATACTAAAAAAGACCACAAAAAACAGCACTTAAAATACTGCGTCGAGGTCTACGATGGTAGAATAAGAGACTTAATCGAACTAAACACGGTTTTAGTTTAGGGCGCAAGTTAAAATTAATCCTATGCGTCTCGTCAGGTTCATCATTCACTTAATGATCACTCTTTTTTTTATTATTGTTGTAATTTTACCGCTTCTGATTGTAAAGATCAATGAATAAATCAAGATTAACATCATTTACAAAAACGGTATGGCCGCACTGGTCTGATTGACCCAAGCCACGGAATAGTCCAGGGAAATGCGCTGGCCACAGTGCTGATATTCAGCCATTGACAAATATTTCTATTTAATATATATTTTAATCCAATAAGTAGAAAAAAGCGTCGTTTGTTGTCAATAATATTAATTAAAATCAAATATTTGCAATTGCAAAGTGAAAATGGTGGTTAGCTATGAATAATGAAATAATCGAGTTTATCAAGGAAACTGAAAAAAAGATTACCCCGGATGGAATTGCGATGACCTTTAACAACGCTCAAAAACTGATGAAACTACCTAAATTCATCCAAAATTTTATTATCAAACAAAATACCAAAAATAATCAGTACATGGGCTTTGTGGTTGAACCCTATAGTTTGTTTTTAGCCTATGAGATTACTCCAGAACAGGTTAAAGAATACATCCCCGATAACTATGAGCTCGTACCGATTTCGATATTTGATCACTCTGATAAAAAGCATTGCGCAATCATCGGATGTTTTAATGTTCATACGAGTGTTTTTTGGGGTTCGCGATATGAGCTGTATGTGATTGCCCGGAACAAAACGACCAATTTAATTTCCTGGGTGATCTGTGACTATGAATCCAATACCTTTCACTATGATCCGGGCCAAGGTTTTCTCCCCTCCACCTTACAGAAATCGGTTTTTACAACCACCTATAATGGCAAGCTGATTTGTGATATTGAAGGTCAGGATAGCCCCACCAGAATGGATTTGATCATTGATATCAATCAGTATAATTGCGTTTTTTTGAATCAGCGCTTATGGATTGAAGGTAATTTATCAATTGATTATGCCGGAGAGCTTGACAACAACGGCAATGATCCCTTCGGACTCATCTTTGATCCGATGGAAATGAAGTGTGCCCAACATATTGAAGTCGATCAAATCGAGATCAGGCAACTTGATTTTGGCTTCATCAATTCTCAGATGAAACCCTTTGAAGCATGCTGTTTTCCGTTTGCCCAGCATTATATGACAACCATCTTTCCCCAGGGACATCTGATGAAGGACGAAAATGACCTGTATGCCAAAATCAGCGAGATTGTCAATCAATAGGGTGCCGATTATCCGGCATTCGTGGCAGCAGGCACTCGTATAAGGGAATCTGATGTTGTCGCATTGGTTGCGGCCGCCTTCGGCACCAGTGAAAGGCCCCGTTTTTGAGACGGGGGTTCAAGGGGGCGGTCCGGCAGGGTTGATTGGATCAGGCCGTTTTTTAGTGTTCATAAAAGACCACCTGATTACCACCGGCTTTTTTGGCCGAATATAAGGCCTCGTCCGCCTTCTGATACAGCGTTTCAAAATGGTGGCCCGGCAAGGTCTGATCGGTTACAGCACCGATGCTGACGGTGACCCTTTCATGAAGCACGTCGGCGGTTTCTTTTTGAACCTGCTTAAGAATCTGCCGGATGATGGCCTGGGTCTGTTCTTTGCCACAGCCCAAAAGGGTCAGGCTGAACTCATCTCCGCCAATCCGGCCGACCAGATCGTCTTTGCGGATACACTGCTTGATGGCATCCACCACTTTTAAGAGGACAACATCCCCAACTGGATGGCCATACTGGTCATTGACGGCCTTAAATTTATCAATATCGATAATCAATAAGGAAACCGGGTCGGCGACTGACGCATTGACGTAATCAATGTAGGCCTGTTTGTTGAGCACCTGAATATGCCGATCCATCTCGGCCTGTCGTTTCAGGGACTGTCGCTCGAGCCGGGAGCTGGTTACGTTGCGGATCACCGAGACACTGCCAGAATAATGGTGCCGGTCGTTGATAAAGTGATGCAGATCAATTTCGTAGTAGTGTTTGGCTCCATCAAGGGTGTCCAGCTCCAGTTCAACGCTGCCGTTTTTTCTTTGCGTTAAGCCCTCCTGCCATAATGATTGGCTGTGAAGAAAGGCCGAGTATTTGGTGAAATCACGGTTTGTGAGCTTGTTGCCGGATGCTTTGTGAGGGCTTTGGGCCGCTTCTGGTTCGGTAAAATGCTGGAAGAATGCAGCAGCTGACGGGTTCACCTCCACAATCTCCCCGGCGGCGGATAAAACCACGATCCCATCTGGCAGGGAATTGATGATCCAATCCTTGGCCAAGGGGGCAATCTTTAAAAAATCGTGGCGATAGACACTATAGGCGATAAACAGATTGGGAATCAAAAAGATCACCGACATCGGAAAAGTTTCGGCGGTTCCGACCATCAGGTAGTTTTTGATCAGTAACAGTGTCAGGGCCAGAATAAAGCCGATCAGGATATAGAGAACCTGCTTCTGACCGCTTCTGAAAATACGGATTTGAAACAGTATCAGAATAATGATCGAAAACAACATCAGGGCGAAACGCAAGAGCACAAACATATTGCCCCAGAATGCCGGCTCCACATACAGGCTCCAGTGACCGTTTACTTCAACCATCTCCACGGTTTTGCGGATCAGATGATGCAGTGGATTGGTGAAGGTCAAAACAATTCCGGTCAGGCTGATTGCTGCTGCCAGCCACACCGTATATTTGAGGTATTTGTTTTTGTTTTCAGTATATTCAATGACAAACCAGAGATTGGCAATAGGGATGAAGGCCATCCCGATTTGAATAAAATTCCGCCAGAATACCTTGGTCTCATAGCTTTGAGCAAACAATTCAATGGTGGAACCGGCCACCCAGGACAACAGCAGCACCATCGTACACAAAAAGGGTAGCCCACCCTTGTCCCGACGATGCCGGTAACTGACATATACTAAAAACAAAGTCACCATCAGGGTGGCGATATTAATGATTAAGACCGTTTCTTTCATCTGTCCCTGTTTCTTTCTGCTGTTGCCAGTCTTTGGCGATGATGTTGGGATGGGTGATTTTTAAGTTTCATGTTCTTAGTTTTCAGGCGAGGTGTTCGATCAGCTGGATTTTCAGACCATTGGGATCGAGGATAAAGAAAAAGCGGATGTACGGGGCAGGCTGAAACGGGCCACTGTGAATGGCAATGCCTTTTTCCGTTAGCGTCGCCATACTTTGATCAACTGACGCCACCGAAAAGCCCAAAGAAATGCTCTGGCCCATATCAAAGCTGGTGACGGCCTGGTTACAGACCAGCTCCAGCTTGGTTTCGCCGTCGCCTAAAAAGGCCAGCTCCATCTGGGGGCCAGCCGGTCGGCGATCCAGCAGTGTCAGACCCAGCACTTCGGTATAAAAGTTTAAGGATTCGTCCATATTTTTGACGGTAAGGGTTACCCATGATAGGTTCATAATGTTCTCCTTTTGTTTTAGCGTTATGGATAGTTTATCATAATGTTACCAGCGGCGCTGCGCTCTTTAGAAAAATATTCAATGTGATAGGTAATGATGGGGATCTTTAGCAGTTCCAGCCAGCCATTATAAATGCCATCAATAAAGGCCGGACGCCACTCGGAGCGGCGTGTTATCAGTGGACAGCCATGAATCTGCTCTTTTTCTATTACCAGTGAGAAGACCCCATTTTCGAGATGAGGTTCAAAGGGATAGGTCCGGCATTGAATGGGCCGATGATCCCGCAGGCAACCACTCTCCAGATGGCAATAGATATAATACATTTTTTTAATTTTAGGGGGCATCTTGTAGTGCTTCTGGCTGTGCAGCTCGTAGTCGGTTGCGACTGCCGCTTGTATGTATTCATATTCCAGCGGTAATAAATACATACCCAGTCGTTTCTCGTCGTCATCACGTCGGCGGCAACAATGATAGCCACAACATTCTCCACAATTACCGGCGATGATCGCTTCATCCATCAGAGCATAGGCTTTTGTAAAAATGGCCTGGTAGTCCTTTCGCATTGGTTTTTTATTTTTATCGGTCACATCTGCTCCGTTCTTTTAATTCTGAAAATATTTATTCCCTTGTTTATTGTTCTGGCAAAAAGCGCTTCGTTATCGGGAAATGTTCTGCGGGCGATTGCTACTGCCCTATTTTACTTGCCGGTGTCGGTCGGCCATGTCCGTAGTAAATGGTTTTTGCTGGCAGCTGCTGCACCGCCTGAATACTCTTTTGCAAGGCGGCGTGATCCTCCCATAAATATGCCGGTTGGGGGCTTAGCATATGCATCAGGATGTCCCCGACAAATAATTCACCGCTGGGAAAGGTAATCACCATGGAGCCCCGGGTATGTCCCGGCAGTGGATGGATGGTTTCGCCAAAACCCAGCCGGTTGGTTTCCGGCACGGTGATGATCAGATCCGGCGTGAAGCTTTGGGGCGGATTTCGCTTCATGGTACCCTTCCCTAGCCATGTAATCATTTTGCCGATGGGATGGGTGGCCTGCATTTGTTGTGAAAAGGGATTATCAATCATATTGATGTCGTTTTGATGGATGACAATGGGGATGCCATATTTTTTCTGAAAGAAAGCCGCACTGCCGATATGATCGCTATGGCCATGGGTCAGCACCAGATAACGGATTTGTTCCATGGCAATCTGGTGTTGGGCCATGGTTTTTTCAATCTTAGCCCCCATTCCCGGGGCACCGGCGTCAATCATCAGGTGGTGTTCCCCCTGAGAGATGAGATAACAATTGGAACCGGCTGAGATGGTGATGATGTTCATTGGTTATTCTCCTTTCGCGTTATGATTAATAGGTAATGATTAATCATCGTAACGATCCACCAGTTTACCGGTGTTGTCATATAACTCCGCCGGGTCACTTTTGCTGTTGCTCCAGGTCCCGCCGCCATCGAGCCAATGAAAATCGATACCGGAATTGGTGGCAGAATCGCCAACCTTCACCGCGGCACCAGCGGCTAAACTAAAGGCCGGAAAGGTAAAGGTCTGGTTCCCGGTAACGGATACGATTTTCCAGCCGGTTAGGTCAACCGGATTGGTACCGTCATTTTTAATGACGATGTATTCGGCCTTTTTATCACGGGCGCTAATGCTGACGCCGCTACCGGCTCCCCCATTTTGCGACGTGAGGCCCAGTCCCTGATTGACGTCATCGGGATTGACATTGTCAAATTCATCGTTGATGACAGACCCCTTTAAGGTATAGGTATAACTATAATGACTGGGGATCTGGGTGGTGGTTGATGGATAGGTGATCACTGCAGTAAAATCACTGCAGCCACCAGCGTCACGAATGACCTTTTCCATGTAGGCCTGATTCCCGTCCCGGTTCAGGGTACTGTCCTGGGGGGTGATGTTATACGCATTGGACACCCCGCCAAGAGAATCGGCAATGACATGGCCCTCATCCAGGGTGGGACTTTCCGTACCAGGTACTTTGGCCTCATCGGGATAATAACGGCCCGTGTCCAAAACCGGTTCCTTTTCATCATCCTGTAAAATAATTTCTTTTGCCGTCACCTTGACCAATTGGCCATATTCATTGGTAAAAGCATAATACTCACGATCGCCAAAACCAATATCTACCACCACATTGGGCAGCCGCTGGCCCGACAGGTCGCCACCATCGACTTCGATCCAGGTATACCCTTCAAAATCCGGTTTATTCTGGCCATCAAGGGCGCTGCAACCGGAAAAAACGAATACCGACAGCAGCATCAGGGTCAGCAGCACTGCTAATTTCCCAGTTAGGTGTTTTTTAATTTGTGACATCTTCTTTTCCCCTTTTTATGATCATTTTTCGAAACGCATCGGTAACAAATTGAATCGCTTGAGGGCGGCGGCCTTTTATTACGCTATCCGATGGTATCAGGCACGGTTCCCCATAAGCTTTATTAGGGTTAATTATACACATTTACTGACATCTTTAACAGGAATAATTTGTTCAGTATTCAACAGCAAATGGCCTGACAGTTCATTCACATTAATATTTTATTGATATCTATCCCGTGCGCTCCGATCTTTTAACTAAAAATATTTTTCATTGCGCATGTGCCTGGTTAAATCATTGTCTGGGCGAAGTTAAGTGAGGTTGGAACCGTTAATTTTGACCGCTGGGTGGTTTTATTGCCGGAAATCCATGTGCAAAGGCTGTTTATACATCACATATCTGCATTAATCGATCGAGTTCGGCCAGGGTTTGCTCCTTTGGTAATATATATTTGCTTTTTATTAGACTGGTAAAAAAGTCATCAAAGGCGGCAACTACGCTGGGCTCATAAATCTCAAAGGCTTTAAAAACCAGCTGATTATCTTTGCGGTAGTGCAGAATCACACGAATCAGATTCTGCTCATTGGAAAATTCGGTGGAGCCATTCATAAAGATCTGCTCCTCATCGATGGCATAATAGGAGCGGCGATTGTTGGCCAAATCATCCCGAACCAACCTGAGCAGGTATAAGCGATCAGCGGGTTTGACAACATTATAGACTTCATCTGGGAAGTTCAAGCGTCCATCTTTCATAAACTGTTCAAGGTTTTTTAACGAAAACACATTGATGATGTTTGGGTTTTCCCGTTGAATATTGCCATAATGATTGACTGCCATCTCTAGCAGCGTTTGATAATAGGGAAAATCCTTATTCATATTTGCTTCCAGCAGTTCCCGGTCAATGTAGTAGGCAAAACAGGGCAAGGGCTCGACCACATGCTTTAACTGGCGGATCTGTTCCATGGTATAGACCTCAAACAAATCAGTGCTTTCTTCAATAAAGGTCTGGGATCTGGCAACCAGGCGCTCAAACTCGGTGCGATACAGATCAAAAATGGCCGCATCCTGATATAATACCGCCTGACTGAAATCAGTTGAAATGGTAATGACCCGATCGGAAGTCAGGATAAAATACGGAAACAGGGCTGTTACTGGCATACTGACTGAAGTTTCTGGTGAAAAATAATAGTAACAGGAACGGTAGTTGATATTTTCCAGTAGCGACAGGGCGATCAAGTGACGAAGGGCCGCCACCGCCTGCCCCGGTTCGTCGGTCGCTGACTGTTGACGGAACCCCAACACATCCGCAAGGTTCAGTTTTTTCTTGTTGCCCATCATCTGTTGGAAAATGTAGTCGTACACCTTGCTTTCGGTATGGGGAATGCACAGTTTCAGCTCTGGTTGGGTGGCGGAAAAAAGTTCCTGATCGATGCTGTTTTCAATCAGATTTAAAACCGCCATTGGATCGGAGTAGACCTCAAGCGGCTCGGCAGACTGCTTATTGTCGAGTGGGCTGACTTTCAGATCGATCTCTTTTGAGAAGGGAATCTTATATTCGGTGAGTTCAGAAATCATTTCAATCAGATCAAAAATCTGGCGACGACTGTAAGAGACTGTCTCCCCGACCCGGGCGATTTCCAGCAGTTGGGCGAGTTCATCCTGTTCAATCGGGGAAAGCCGCAAAGCCCGGCTCAGATTGCAGAAAAACTCCGGGGTCGGCAGGCGCTCGCCGGATTTAATCCGTTGCAGGGTGGTGCGGTTGATGCCGCCAATTGCGGCCAGAGACGCAACGGTTTCACCACTCTCAATAATCAGTTCTTCTATTCTTTTGCTAAATAAGGTCATATGTCCTCCTGAAATTTTGATGTAAAATGATGCTTATATAAACTGGTGTCAGGTACATAAGGTGTTCCATACGGTGTTCTTAAATTAAGTGTGCCTTTATAGATTTATTTTTAGGTTTTATTTATCCTAGAATTGTAGTACAATGGAAACGAACCAGGAGGTAATAACATGCAAATTAATACCAAAAATTTGGTTTCCATTACCGAAGCCAACCAGAATTTTTCGAAGGTTGCCCGTCTTGTGGATGAAAACGGCGCTGCTTTCATTCTAAAAAACAATACCCCCCGCTATGTTCTGATTGAGTTCAGCCAGTTTCAGGAAGAGTCCGCACTTGTCGATGACGCCGTTGACGCCATTGCCAAACGAATTCTAAAAAAACATCAGGCCGCCTTTGAGGAATTGGCCAAATGAAACGGTTGTCCTGTCAGCAGGTGCTGCGCCTTCACACCATGCTGATTAACGAAACCGGGGGCAGTGATGGCCTCCGGGATGAAGGGTTACTGGATTCTGCGCTAAATGCACCCTTTCAGAGTTTCGGGGGCGAAGATTTGTACAAAACGGTTCCCGCGAAAGCCGCACGACTGGGGTTTTCGCTGATTAATAACCATGCATTTATCGATGGCAATAAACGAATCGGCATTCTGGTTATGCTGACATTTCTGGAAATGAACGGCTTTCTGCCTGATTGTACAGATGATGAACTGATCCAGTTGGGTATCGGTCTGGCCGCTGGACACATTGATGATCGGCAACTGCTTGACTGGATTATTGATCATGTCTGACACCATCCAGTGGAACTTGTTTTAAAGTGCACAAAACCTCCGTCCCTTTGTGTTGACGGTCACTTATCCCTCAGATTTTTTTAACCGCTCTAAGGCATCCTTTGAAATCCTAATAATTTCTTTTCCATGAATATGAGCAATATAATTTTGATATTGCTTTTGATTTCTCGGATTTTCATCTTCTGTTATAGCATCCCAATTAAATGTAATTTTCTCTATAATTAACGGAAACTCGATTGGAAATGAAAAGCCTCCCGTTCTCTGGTAAACTTTTAAAACAGACGGATCGTGCTTTAGTTTATTATTAGCATATCTCAGCCCACTGAAAAATTGTTTGTCATTACAATCAATTAGTATTTCCTCATTTTTTTCGAGACGTTCGTAATAGTCAAACAGACAATGCAGAAAATTAACAACACGAAAGTTTACTTCTTTTTTTAGCTCTTCATTATTTAAATCTTCTTCTGCAATTCGTATCACAGCTATCATTTCTTCATAACTTTTTCTCAAAGCATATTCAAACATTCTATCACCTTACCATCTATAATTACCAAGCAGTTCTGAACGACTGAATTAAGCAAGTCCATAATTTTATCTTTGCACGTATTTCACCTACTAGATGCATTCTGCATATCTCAGAAAAACAGTCAGAAAAACGAAAAGTTTCCTGAAGTTTTGCGTTAAGGATGCACAAAACCTTTTTCGGAAAACCTCTAACCATAAACTTTTCATAGGTTTCTTTAGAGATAAAATAAGCTTTTGAATAGTCAATATAGCCATCTTTAACTGACTTTGCACTTAGTGTCTTAATACCTGCTTCTGATTTTTCTGGAGTTTTCCCTCGGTAATCGATTATTTCTTCGAGAGCATTCTCCATCGTATCTACCTTCCAATAGACCGGAATTAGGCCTACTTCGGTCTCCCTAAAACTCATACCCAATCCCCCCCAGATTCTTCCGGATCTCATCCTCCAGGTGCCGGGATTTGGCAAAGAGTTCGGCCAGTTCGGCAGTCAGGTTTTCCATTTTTTCCTCAAAGGGGATGCCGTCATCAATGGCGTCTTCAATCCCCACATAGCGGCCCGGGGTCAGGACATATTCATGTTCCTTAATTTCGGCCAGTTTGGCGGCTTTGCTAAAGCCCTTGACACCGTTATAGGCCCCACCTTTTTTGTGCCACTGGTGATAGGTTTCGGCGATTTTAGCCATCTCAGCAGCGGTGAGCACCTTGTGGCGGCGGTCGATCATTTCGCCCAGCTGACGGGCATCGATAAAGAGCACCTCATGGTAGCGGCTGCGAAAGCCGGGGTTATCGGCCTTATTGCGGTTTAATATCCACAGCGAAACGGGAATCCCGGTGGAATAGAAAAGTTTGTCCGGCAGGGCCACGATGGCGTCGACCAGATCGGCTTCCAGTCGGGCAATTTCTTTTTCCTTGTCGACCAGTTCGTCCAGGTTAATGTAGATTTCCAGATCTTCCACGACCGCGGAGACATAGTTTTCCTAAGTTAAGTTGAGCCTGGCACCTGGAAAGCAACTGGGGTGATGCAGGTGATACATAAAGCGTGATTTCACTTTTACAGAAACCGGATCTAATTCAAAAAGACCAGAATTCTCATTAGTTTTTTATCTTTGCGACAAGGGGCAATACCACATATCATCCTGATTTATAACGTTTTTCTACAGCCCCATAATTTCTTTCTTTTTCGCATCAAACTCGGCCTGGGTTAAAACGCCCATATCAACTAGGTCTTTTAGTTTTTTCAATGTTTCGATCTGTTCGTCGAAAGACATTGAAGAACTTTGTGTTGCAGCTGGCTGGCCTTGTGATCCAATATTCTGGGCCATATTCATACCGAAAAGCATACCACCTCCGTTTCCAAGACCATTATCTTGAATACCTTGTGCAATCTTTTGCTGTGCAGCAATATTGGAAGCTCTTTGTGAAACATCTTCATAGGCTCTTATATTCATTTTGTTTGCTGAGAACTGGTTAATGAGCTGTCGCGATTCTGGTGAAAATTCGATATTTTCGACCGCTACCTTGACAAGTTCAAAACCAAAGCGCTCTTTCCATGTGCCAGCATTGTAAGAATCATTAGATATTCGCTTAGAAATTTCAACCGCCTGCGACGGTAACTGGGAAATGCGATGGCTGGTCGATAGAGAATTTAATGCGATAATAAATGATTGTAAAAATTCTGAGAGAACTTGCGCTCTAACTTTAGGATTATCAAATGAATAGCTATTGACATTAGCAGGTACAAAGTTTTTGATAAACTTCTTCGGTTCAACAATTTTAATTGAGAAGCTGCCATACGCATAAATTTCGAGGTCGCAACCATAAAATAGATCATTATAAACCTGTGGACCGCGTGTTCCAAATTTTATATCACGAATTTCCCGTAAATTAACAAATGCTATTTTCTTTTCCATCGAGGAAATACCACCGAAGCCAATTCTGTCTTCAGTCTGTTTGAAGATGGATGTCTCCAGATCATTGCCGTCAAATAGGCTTTCCTCACCATCTCGATATTCATAGCCGCCAGGAGTGGTAATAATACCCTCAATTCCGGCTTGGCTAAAAATGAAAGCTGCCGTATTTTCAGGAATAAATATTTTCGAACCGTTTGAAATAACATCTGTTGAGCCAAGGCTATTAACGCCACGCCCGTTGTTATTTGTTTTCAGGATTCCTGGTGCGACAACGGTATGTTCATCAAAATGTCCAGCAGTGATGAGTTCTTTCCATTGATCCGCAAAGGAGCCCCCTACTGAATCAATAAATGCTTTTATAATGCCCATGGTTATTAACCTCTCTTATCCTAGAATTTGGTCTGTATCACAATATTGACAGCGAATGCTCTGACCTTTGGTGCCAGTAAGAGGTGCCATGCAACCGATACATTTTTTGGTAACCTTTACCGATTTATCCGCAGCTTTGTCTTTGGGTTTGATTCCCAAGCTTCCTTTTAAAACGTTGATCGTATCTTTAAAGGTTTCTGCAACCATTTCTGCACCAGGGATCGCAAATGGATTTGCCACTGAACTTTGCTCAGACTTATTCCCGGTTAAGACTTTACTGATGCCATTGGCAAAATCAATAATTTCTTTCTTTCCTGAGCTTTGAAACTGGAAAGCCAACTGGCCATTGACAAAATATATCTGAAGATCAGGCATGCCATTTGAGCTTTTTCCCAAAATAGCCTGTGCTTGACCATTGACGATTTTCACCTGACTGAGCGGATATTTCTTTACCCCTTTGGTGTTTCCAAACATGCCCTTACTGATATGGATAATATTTATATTGGTCAGAATCAGTTCATCAGTATAAGCTGTCATCAATCCGCCGCCTTCACAAAGGACACTGGTACTCTGAATAAGAATCGCTTCATTTGGCTCTAAATTGTAATTTACCATACTTTCTCCCTTTTCGTATTTTAATTGACTTCGACCTATATTAAAATGTAAACTCATTGCGCTGAAAATTAAATCAATAAGCGCATTATTACGGCTAAGCTAAACGCTATACATTTATATAAGAGTTGTAAAATACCCGTACTATTGTTTCTTCAGGATTCCAAACTGATCTGATTTCACAATCACTTCGAGAAAACTCTGCCGCCCATTGTGAACGGCAGAGTGTCAATTTTTAGAGGCTTTCCTTTGTTGATGGGTTTTTACTATCCGAATGGCTAAAAACATCGGTTAAGATATCGGGAAGAATTTTCCCGATATCTTTAGGATTATCCAGCTTAGTAATCTTTTCTACAATTAACGTGACTTTTTCCATGAATTGTGATGTCAAAGTTGCTTCCATTACGTTTTTAACCCATTCAATGTCTGCCACGCTTTTTTCACCAAGGTATATTTTTTCATACACAAAGATTGAGCCTTCACCGATAGCAGCAACGATAGCACCTCCTACGATGGCATTGATCACACTCGTAGCCAAGTTGATACCAGGTATAAGTTTAAGTGCC
Source organism: Acetobacterium sp. UBA5834 (assembly GCF_002435675.1). Lineage (NCBI taxonomy): Bacteria > Bacillati > Bacillota > Clostridia > Eubacteriales > Eubacteriaceae > Acetobacterium > Acetobacterium sp. UBA5834. Next base: position 138,711 of record NZ_DJGY01000069.1, read on the forward strand.
CCAATCGCTGCTTTAGCAGCAATGGTCACAGCACCAACTTCGACAATTGTATTAAAAAATTGTTTGGAATTTTCGTCATCTTTTATGCCATATATCTTTGCTAAGCCTTTTATTTCAGCGATCTCAAGCGGAATGAGAAGCACCCCATCAGCAAGTGAAAACGGTACCGCACAGACAGTAACGGCTGCCGCCGTCGACAGACCCACAAGGCTATGTGCCATCGTTCTTTTCTGGTTAAGTACCAATGTGGATACGGCCTTATCAGCGGCTCTAGTTCCTTCAGGCATTAATTCATTGGTCACATCAATTAATTCAGAAATCCCTTCGGGGGGTGCAAAAGCTCTTTCGTTAAGGCTATATGTGGCTGCGACAACCGGGATTATTTTACGCAGATTCTTTGATGATTTTTTTTGATCAGCAAATACGTTGTTTGCCATTTCGATATTCTTTTCTCTTTCGCCAACAGAATAGGATTTGGTAATGACAACCACAATAGGTACTGACTCCCATGCTGGTGTCAATCGTGAAAGGTTTTTTAGAGTTTCTGTAAATTCCTTACCCATGGTGCCATCGACGCATAGCCAAATCAGGTTGATTTGATTATCTTTGTGACCTTCTTTATAACGGCTATTTGACCATTTTTTAACTGAATTAATGACTCTTTGTTCCTTAATAAAGGGTGGTTCAATTACAAATGATGGTTTATAACAAACCGCATCAATGATTCTTAAGGGGATAATTTCACTCTCATAGATATCCAGTTCATCAATGTCGTCGATTGGACCCCATCCTGTTTCAACGCTTTCTTCTCCAAAAACAGCCCTAATTAATGTTTTTATGCCCACTTCTGGATTACCAATAACTAATACATTACCTCTTTCCATTTTTCCACCTTTTATCACTTTCTATTTATTGAAGAGAATTCTTGAACTTCTTTTCACTATAGAGTATGCAAATTTCGCGTGACATCTAAATAGATTTCGACAATCTAAGAACCTTTTGAACTTTTTGAACTTTGAACAGTCGTTCTGTATTGTCATTGAATTATTTTAATTTATATTCTTACCAATAATTTGATTATACGCTTTTTCCCCGCCACTGACCAGCGCAAATTTCACTTTCCAGGGAATGCTGCTTCTTTTAATTCACTTAATCCATCAGCCTCCGGCCATCCCAATCGCCCTGATTTGAGAATAACACATCCATCCGTCCAAATGTGGGATCGGTCAAAATCTAGTCAAATAAATCGGTCTGGTCACAGGCATTGATTCGGATTATTTACCGCTGGTTTAAAACTAACCATAAGAATTATTAGAAAGCTATATAAATACCTTATGAGCCATATTTTAGTTTCCTTTCGATCACCCTGTTTTAGTCTTTCCGAAAGGATCGAAAGGGTTTAGGGTTAAAAAAATCCATATAAATATTTTATTCTTTTGTGTTCTATATAGCTGAGTTTGGAAAAAACCCTTTCGACCCTTTCGAATCCCTTATTAGAGCCGTTTAACCCTTTCGCAACCCTTTCGCAACCCTTTCGAAAAGCTTCGAAACCCTTTCGTATTGGGGGTTTTTGAGATAATGATTTCGCCTCATTGTATCAATATATGCATCTTGGTATTAAATCACAAAAATTTTCACGAGTAAGATCAACATAAATGGTTCGATGGGTGACTTTTTCCTTACTTTTTTCGTCTTTTCAAAATATATCATTTAACGCTATTTAGAAGCATTTATAACTGCAGGTAGATCGCATAAGCGATAGGCGCTTTAGCCAAAGCCTACCGGCTCCCCCAGGGCTAGTGGAAAATCGCTATGGCCTCCCCGGTCAGCTGATCTTTGAGAATGTCGATCAACGACCAAAAAACCCGGAACCGCCTGAATCTTTCAGGGTGTTCCGGGTTTTGAGTAAGCTGTGATCCCACTGATAGGATTATCAGCGCGGGGGGGCAATTATTTTTTAAAATAGTCCAACCGTTCCTGCACCTTTTTCATGGTTTCCTGATCTAAGATGTTAAATATAGCATGAAAAAAATGTAGTCTACAAAAGGCGAAGCCAATCGCGACGGGCATAAAGGATTCGTTCGACATTGACGACTTTAGCTTGCTCATCAATGGTAAAGAAAGCAATATAATTTTTAATCAACAGTTTTCGATACCCCATCGAAGCCAGCCGGTCATCGCGAACCGCCGGACATTTCTGTGGCATTTCGGATAAAAAAAGAAGGGCTGCTTCGATCACATCCATCATGTTTATGGCCGTCATTGGTGATGACAATTGTGACGATATGTAGTGAATAACATCACGAAGGTCGTTTTCAGCCGGCTCTGAGATTTCAATGTTATAAATTATCATCGGCTATCTCTTGTCGTAAGTCTTTCATGACATCAGTCAATGGCCGTTTTTTTCCGGCTTTGATGGCGGTGCGACTTTCGTCAAGGGCACGATAAAGTTCAAGCTTGCCGTTTAACATTTCGTATGCTTCAATGCTCATGACAGCTAGATCTCCCTGACCATTCTTAGTGATGAAGACAGGTTCTTCATGTTCGTGACAGAATTTAGAGATTTCGTTGTAACAATTTCTTAGATCCGTACTGGATTTGATATGGGGCATGTGATCGTCCTCCTTTGTTAATCTAAAGATATTATACCGGAATATCTTTAGATTAACAATAAAAACATATCCGCCGGTGTTTCACACAAACTTATAAAATAAAAAATCACCCCGGCCATTAAACAACCAGGGTGATCCATAAGCTGGGTATTAATATCAGCTTTGCATGCCTTTTAATAAATATAAGCTGTGATCCCACTGATAGGATTATCAGTGGGAGGGTCAATTATTTCTTAAAATAATCCAATCGTTCCTGCACTTTTTCCATGGTTTCCAGGAATTTTTTCTGTTTCTCCCGTTCGACTTCAACCACCTTTTCCGGGGCCTTATCGGTAAAGCCTTTGTTGGCCAGTTTCTGGGTGACCCGGTCAATTTCCTGCTGGAGCTTCTTTTTCTCGGCTTCCAGTCGGGCAATTTCTTTTTCCTTGTCGACCAGCTCGTCGAGGTTGATATAAATTTCTAAATCCTCCACCACGGCCGAGACATAGTTTTCCTGAATGTCGGCTTTGGTAATTGGCAGAATCGTCGAGACTGAGGCCAGCTTCTGGAAATAGTGCAGGGAGTCGGCCATCAATGTCAAGTGCTCGGGATTATCGCAAATCAGGAATAACTGGGTCTTCTTGGAATTGGGCACATCCATTTCAGCGCGGATATTCCGGATGCTGCGGATCGTTTCCATCAGGAACTCGACCTGTTTTTCATCCTCCGGAAAGACCAGCGTGTCATCAAAGTGCGGCCACTGAGCCACCATGATATCGCCGGTGGTGCCCGGCAGATAGCCGTTGATTTCTTCGGTGATAAACGGGGTAAAGGGATGGAGCAGTCGCAAAATGGTGTCCAGTACCACCCGCAGGGTATACTGGGCGGCGACCTTGGTTGTTTCTTCCTCGCCGTAGAGCCGGGGTTTTACCAGCTCGATATACCAGTCGCAGTATTCGCTCCAGGCAAAATCATAGATCTTGGAAGCGGCAATCCCCAGTTCGTACTTGGTCATGTTGTGGTTGACTTCGGCCACGATGGTATTCATCCGGGACAGAATCCATTTGTCGGTGTTTTCCAGATGAGCGATGGCCGTTTCTTTTTTGTCCATGATATCGTCATCCAGATTCATCAGCACAAAGCGGGCGGCGTTCCAGATCTTGTTTAGGAAATTCCGGCTGGACTCGACTTTTTCATCCTGCCAGCGGATATCATTACCGGCCGAGTTTCCGGTGATGATGGTAAAGCGCAGCGCATCGGCGCTGTAGGTCTCAATCAGTTCCAGCGGATCAATGCCGTTACCGAGAGATTTACTCATTTTACGTCCCTGAGAATCCCGCACCAGCCCATGGATATAGACATCTTTAAAGGGGGTTTCGCCCATTTCGAAGAGGCCCATAAAAATCATCCGGGCAACCCAGAAGAAGATAATATCATAACCGGTAACCAGCACCGAGGTGGGATAGAATTTCTTCAAGTCCTCGCTGTTTTCCGGCCAGCCCAGGGTTGAGAACGGCCACAGGCCCGAACTGAACCAGGTATCCAGAACATCTTCATCCTGGGTGAGGTGGGTGCTGCCGCATTTAGGACAATGGTCAGGAGCCGTCTTGGCAACCACCATCTCCCCACAATCGTTGCAATAATAGGCCGGAATTCGATGTCCCCACCACAATTGCCGGGAAATACACCAGTCCCGGATGTTTTCCAACCAATTGTAATAGATTTTGTTAAAACGGTCAGGAATAAAATCGGTGTCGCGGTTACGGACGGCATCCAGGGCCGGGTCAGCCAGGGGCTCCATCTTGACAAACCACTGTTCCGAGGTCATGGTTTCCACGGTGGTGGCGCAACGGTAGCATTCGCCGACATTATGCTGATGCTCGTCGATTTTTTCCAGTAGACCTAACGCTTCCAGATCGGCCACCACGGCTTTACGGCAGTCGTAGCGATCCATGCCAGCATATTTTCCAGCCAGTTCATTCATCGTACCGTCATCATTGAGCACCCGGATCTGCTCCAGATTGTGGCGCAGGCCGACCTCGTAGTCATTGGGGTCGTGGGCGGGGGTCATTTTAACCACCCCGGTACCAAAGTTCATGTCGACATAGTCATCGGCGACAATGATAATTTCTTTGTTAAGCAGGGGTAGCATCACGGTTTTACCAACCAAGTGGGCATAACGTTCATCTTCAGGATGAACGGCCACGCCACTGTCCCCCAGCATTGTTTCCGGCCGGGTGGTGGCCACCACCAGATAGCCGTCGCCATCGGTCAGCGGGTAACGGATGTGCCAGAGATTGCCCTGGTGTTCGGCGTATTCCACTTCGGCTTCAGACAGGGCCGTTTTACAGGTGGTACACCAGTTGATAATCCGGCTGCCCTTATAGATCAGGCCTTTTTCATACAGATTGACAAAGGCTTCGTTAACGGCCTGGCTGCAGCCTTCGTCCATGGTAAAGCGTTCCCGGCTCCAGTCACAGGAGGCACCCAGCTTTTTGAGCTGATCAGTAATCCGGGTTTTATAGGTTAAGGCCCAGTCCCATGCTCGTTCCAGATAGGCTTCCCGGCCAATCTCCTGCTTGGTTTTACCTTCTTCTTCCCGCAGTTTATCAACCACTTTAACCTCGGTGGCAATCGAGGCATGGTCGGTTCCCGGCAGCCACAGGGCGGCGTAGCCATTCATCCGTTTGTAACGGGTCAGGACATCCTGGAGGGTACCGTCAAAGGCGTGGCCCATGTGCAGCTGACCGGTGATATTGGGGGGCGGCATCACAATCGTAAAGGGTTGTCCATCGGGATTGACTTCTGGCTTGAAATAGCCCTTTTGCTGCCAACTGGCATAGGTTTTATCTTCTACTTCTTTGGGATCATAAGTTTTTGACATTTCTTTCTTCATATATGCACCTGCTATTCTTATTGGTCGTTAGGCAATTGCCAAGGTTTTGTGAGTTTCGCTGCCAGTTTGCACGAAACAGTTTTTACACTGTACGGCGGACAGGCTATCGCCTGTTCGCCTACACGTTACAAAACCGTTTGTGAAACTGACATCAAAACACTAATTGTTCGTTTTTTTTCGCATTTGCCAACTATTGGTCTTTTATTTCCTTTATTTTGTAGGGGTCAAAGAGGGCCGGTTGGGGCTCGGGTAAGGCTTTTTTCTCGATATAACCGGCAATCAGACGGTGACACAGCTCAATGGTTTTGGTCATCGAGCGTTTCTGGGCCTCCTCGGACATATTCTCTGACATACGTTTGATGATGTATTTATTTTCAAACAAAAAATCAACCATTGAGGTTAAATCTTTGATCTTGTCCACTTTGATGGCCATTCCCCCATCCACCAGGTAATCAGCGTTTTCTTCTTCCTGGCCGGGATAGTAAAAGGGTATGATCATGGGAATGTTTTTAACTATCGCTTCGGTGGTGGTCAGGCCCCCGGGCTTGGTTATGATAGCATCAGACTGATCCATCAGCTCCGAGACGTTATTGACAAAACCGTGGATCTCGACAAGCTTATCGTCGGTTTTTTCCCGGGCATAATGGGCCCTAATTTCTTTTTCGATTTTGCTGTTATTGCCGCAGACCACAATAATGCGGATTTTTTCCTTAACCTTCATCAGCGAGGTAAAGGCTTTTTCCATCTGTTTACTGCCCAGACTGCCGCCCATCAGCAGGATTGTCCCGGCCACATCAACCAGTTCCTGACGCTGCAGATGGTTGTTTTGTAAAAAAGTCTGGCGGATGGGAATCCCGTAGGGATAGATAATGTCAGCGGCTACCCCTTTTTCGACCATGGTCTCTTTGGTGTACTCACTGCCGACAATATAGGCGTCAATCATTTTTTTAAGATAAAGGGTATGAATTTTATAGTCAGTGACAATCGACAGCACCGGGACATCAAAGGCATGGTGCTCTTTCAGGGTACCGAGCACGTTGGTCACAAAGGGATGGGTGGTGATGATCAGATCGGGGTGACCGGACTTGATCAGGGGCACGATATCGGGGTTCATCACCCGGGTCAGCACCTGAAAAATACCCTGCTGAAAGCGGTTCATGTTGTTAAACTGATTGTACATCTGCTCGTAGAGCTTGGGTACATTCACCACCATCTGCTGATAGCCTTTGGTAATCAGGCGGTCCAGGGTGACGTTGGTTTCTTTAAAGGCATCATAAACTTCGGTTTGATAGCCGGCTTCATCCAGAGATTCCTTTAAGGACTGGGCGGCCAGATTATGACCGGCACCGGTTGACGCTGTAAAAATAAATACCTTTGACATGGCGGGCCTTAGTCTTCGAATTCTTTGGTAAACTTGTAATTAACCCGCATCAGTTTGCCGCCCATGGCTTCTTCTTTGCGTTTTTCAACCACATAGATGCCACCAAAAACCATTAACATTCCGGCCATGACAGCCGAAAATCCCACTAATATTTTCTTTAACATAAGAAACCTCCGTATATTTAATTTAATCCTTCTGTTGTGAATCACTTAAAAAAATCGTTCCGATTTCTTCGCCGTCAAGAATCTTATAGAGCACCTTGACGTCTTCCCCGGAAGCGATAATCATATCAATGCCGCAGTCGGTGGCGTATTTGGCGGCGCCAAGCTTGGTGATCATACCGCCGGTGCCAAGACAGGAAGCAGTGTTGCCGGCACTTTTCATCAGCTCGTTATCAATTTTCTCCACCGTCTGGATCAGCCGGGCGTCTTTATTAACAGCGGGGTTGTCATCGTAGAGACCATCCACATCCGAAAGGATGATTAAAAGATCGGCATCGACCAGGTCGGCAGTCATCGCCGAGAGGATATCATTGTCGCCAAAGCATTCCTCCTGAATCTCATCGGTGGCAATGCAGTCATTTTCATTGACAATCGGGATGATCCCCCCGGCAATCAGGGCCTGGAAGGTGTTCATGGCGTTGTTGCGCTTAATGGCGTGTTTAAAGACGTCCTTGGTCAGAAGAATCTGGCCGACGGTCTGATGGTATTCATCAAAAAATTTGTGGTAAACCCGCATCAGAAGCCCCTGGCCCACCGACGCAGCGGCCTGTTTTTCTTTCAGGGTTTTGGGCCGTTCGGTCAGCTTCATCCGGTTCATCCCGGCGCCAATGGCACCGGAGGAAACCAGCACCATTTTTTTTCCGCTGTTTTCCAGATCCGTCAGCACCCGGGCCAGAATCTCCAGCTTTCGCAGATCCAGGGTACCATTTTGGTGGGTCACCGAGGTGGTCCCCATTTTCACTACAATGGTGGTGGCGTTTTTTATCTTTTCTCGCATCTTAATCTCCTAGTTTGTTCCTAGTTAATTATTATATCAAACAATGCGAAAACCGCAACGCTTTTTTAGCTGCAGCCGGTGGTAGTGCCACAATCAAGACAGAGCTTGCAGGTGCCGTTTTGCATCATCCGGTCACTGCCGCAGTGGCTGCAGGTTTCGCCATAGAGTACTTCCCCACCGCCATCCTTGTTATAGTCGGGTGTGACTTCACCGGTGCTGACGCTGCGAACCAGGTTTTGCTTGTTCATCAGGGTAAAGTTTTTGGGCTTGACCTGACAATTGGAAAAATCGCCGTGCTCAATGTCGATGACCTTACTGATCAGATCCGAAATCGACGAGGCAAACTTGATATAGGGGTGCCGGGAGACAAAGCCCGAGGGCTCATATTTCTGGCCCCGCAGCATCTTGGAGATCTGATCCGGCGGGATATGGTACTGCAGCATGTTGGAGATCGACTTGGACAGGGAGGCCAACAGCCCCTTAACCACGGTTCCCTCTTTATCGGTAGAGACAAAGATCTCGGCGATGCCGCCGTCTTCATAAAAGCCAATGGTGATATAGAGTTCTATGTCGCCAATTTTGGCAGCATGGGTACGACTGAGCCGCATCCCTTCCGGGCGAACCCGGTTTAAGGCCTTACTGTTGCCTTCCTTGACCAGGGCCAGGAGCTCGGCATAGCTGTAGTCATCGACACTACGATCGATATCCTCGGCCATGCCAGAGCTCAGCGGCTGGGAGGCTTTACAGGCATCCCGGTAAATGGCAATCGCCTTGGTGCCGGTGCGATAGGCCAGCAGATGGATGTTTTCGACATCGGCCACGGTGGCATCATGAGGCAGGTTGACGGTTTTTGACACCGAGCCGCTGATCATCGGGGTAATGGCCGACACCATCAACACGTGACCCATTGGGGAAATGGTATTGGCGGTGTTAAAAATCGGCAGATGCTCTGGCTTAAGATGGGGCGCACCGGCCACCCCCTCATGGAGAAAATAGCCCTTGGCATCTTTTTCCAGGATATAGGTGAGAATATCCCCCACTTCCTTTTCGCTGTAACCGAGGTTGTAAAGTGCCTGCTCCAGCACCGGATTGACAATTTCCATGGAGCCGCCGCCGATTAATTTTTTAAAGACGACATGGTTATAAAAGGGTTCCACCGAGGTGGCACCGCAATCCATCGCAAAGGAGATCGTCCCGGTGGGGGCAATCACCGATACCTGGGCGTTACGGTAGCCATAGGTCGTCCCGACTTCCTCCGCCAGCTTCCAGGCGTTTTTGAGCTGGTTGCTGATTTCCTTAAAACCCATTTTCTGAAGCAGCTTGTGGTTTATTTTAATCGGTTCATAGTGCAGTTCTTCATAGTCATCGGTTCGGGCGCCAGCCACTCGGCTGTGGTTGCGGATGACCCGCCCCATATAGGGTTTGTTGATTTCATATTTGGGGAAGGCGCCAATTTTACTGGCCATCAGCGCCGACACATGGTAGGAGGTTCCGGTCATGATCCCGGTTATCCCGGCGATCAGGTTACGGCTTTCGGCTGAGTCATAGGGATAGCCCAGTGCCAGCAGCAGGGAGGCGGCGTTGGCAATGCCCAGACCGGTGGTCCGAAACAGATAGGATTTGCGGGCTACATCTGGGGTTGGAAACTGACCGTGATAGATGGAGCCTTCCAGGGCACATTGAATCAGACCGACCAGGTGAATAAAGGGCTCGATCTCAAAACTGTTGTCTTCGGGATTATAAAAGCGATAGACATTGATGGACGCCAGATTACAGGCCGTGTCATCTAAAAAAGCGTACTCCGAACAGGGATTGGTGGCATTGATGCGGTTCATTTTAGCCGTCAGATCACCATCTTCACCACCCGGGCAGGTATGCCAGGCATTGAAAATATCGTCAAACTGAATCCCCGGATCGGCACATTCCCAGGCGGCCGTATTAAGATGTTGCCATAATTCCTTAACCGGTACCTCCCGGTCAACCCGGTCATCGACCCGGCCCCGCAGTTTTATTTTATGATCGGGCTCACTTTTTAAGTTTAAGACCGCCTGCATGAATTCGGCATTGAGCCGCACCGAATTGTTGCTGTTCTGACCGCTGACGGTCTGGTAGGCTTCGCCATCCATCGAAATATCATAGCCCATTTTACCCAGGGCCCGGACTTTTGCTTCTTCCTTGACCTTCCAGTTGATAAAGGCATCAATTTCGGGATGGTCAATATCGACAATCACCATCTTGGCCGCCCGGCGGGTGGTACCCCCGGATTTAATGGCCCCGGCATTGCGATCCAGCCCCTGAAGAAAACTCATCATCCCCGAGGACTGGCCGCCGCTGGTCAGGCCTTCATTGGCCGCTCGGAGGTTGGAGAAATTGGTGCCCACGCCGGAGCCGCCCTTAAACAGCTTGGTTTCACTGACATAATGCTCGGAAATGGAATGATCCCCCAGCAGCCGGTCCTGAATTGAGAGAATAAAGCAGGCGCTGGCCTGGGTGCGGCTGTAACGGTCAACTGATTCCAGCACCTGGCCACTTTCTTCATCGTAGTAATAAAGATCATCCTTTGACCCGGAAATGTCATAGCTGCGTTTCAGGCCGGTGTTAAACCATTGTGGCGAGTTGGGGGCCCACATCTGCATCAGGAAGGCATAGACCAGCTCGTCATAATAGATCTGCCACTGCTCATCATTATCAATCAGGCCTTCTGCCCGGATGGCGTCGGTCCAGAAGCCGACCAGCCGGTCGGCAATTTCCCGCATGCTGTGCTCGTAGCCATAGCCATTGGGCACCCCTTTGCGGCGGAAATATTTGGTGGCAATAATGTTACAGGCATTTTGCGAGTAATGCTCGGGGAATTCCAGATCGGTCATTTCATAAATAATTTCCCCGGTCTGATAGTTTTTTAAGATCACGTCAACGGTTTGCCACGAAAACAGATCGTAGACGGTTTTATCGGAATCTTCCAGTTCTTTGGTAAAGACCCGCGTAAACAGCTGATTTATTTGATTCAATTTCTTTGTCCTCCTGGTAATAAATACACTATCTTGCGATGTATCTCTAATTATAAACATATATATAGTGGCCGACAATGTATTTTTATGTTTTTCGCCGATAATTTACCCGCCTGGCCGGGCGCAAATAAAAAGGCTCATGCTTGAGCCTTAAAGTTGATAAACTCCCGTACCGACCAATTGTTAATCTGTTGTTCGCTGCGGAATCGGACACTAATAAGAAATATAATTTCTTATTAGTCGCGGGCAGTCGCCAACTACAAGCAAACTTGTGATTGGCTCGTAGCTACCACGCAGGCTACGCCGTGTCCGCTCCGATGCGAACAACATGATCTAACAATTGTCGGTACTGGGTTAGCTTTTTTAAGCCCATGCTTGAGCCTTAGGTTTTTTAATTTTTCATCTTAACTTTTTGACCCAGCTTGCTTTCTTTGCCTTGGATGATCCGGCCGATGTTTTTGCGGTGCTGATAGATACTAAAGAGGCAGAGCACAAAGGCGAAAACAATTTCGGCCACCGAGCGGCCAAAGAGAAGGGTGAAAATTGGCAGCATGGTCATCCCCACCATTGAGGTCAGGGATACCATTTTCCAGATGGCCAGCACAATCAGACCGATCATAATGGCAATGACGGCGACTTCCCAGTCATAGACCAGAAATACCCCCAGCGAAGTGGCAGTACCCTTACCGCCCCGAAACTGCAGAAAGACGGGCCAGTTATGGCCAGCCACAACAGCGATGCCGCCTAAAACCAGAAACACCTCATCAACATTCAGGGCATAGCGACCGACCAGAACCACCAGAGTGCCCTTTAAGGCGTCCAGTAGAAACACCGGAATGGCGACGTTTTTCCCCATGACCCGGAGTACGTTGGTGGTGCCAGCATTGCCGCTGCCGTAGTTGCGGACATCTTCATTTTTAAGAAATTTTACCAGAATATAGGCAAAATTCAAGTTTCCAATTAAATAAGCCGCCACAACAAAAACAATTCCAATAATAATCGACATATCACTACTCCTTTAACTGATTAATTTTAGTTGTTCTGAGTTGTTCAATGAGCGTTCCCAGCTTTTCGAGCACTGTGTCAAAATTTTCCCGCTGATGAGGAAAATTGCAGGCACTACAATTTTTTATACCCTTTTTCGTGTAGGTAAAACTGCCACCGCAATTTTCTGCCAGGGCATAGAGCGGACAATAACAGAACAGACAATTAAAATCGTCTAAGCAATCAACCGGATGGCAGGGAAAGTACTCACAGGCGGTATGCTGAAAAAATTTAAAATTTGAATCGTCCTTTTTCATGGTCAGACAGCGTCCATTCCGGCTTGGAGGGCTTTGACATTTAATTCCTTAAACTGCGGTTTGACGTTCTCGGCAATGATCGCTTCCCAATCAATGTCGGTGAGGCCCATCGATTTAATAATCGAACCCAAGAGAATCACGTTCATGACCTTGGGGTTCCCCAGTTCTTCGGCCATTTTGGTGGCGGCCATCACCCGCAGGTTGACCTTGCTCTTTATTTCATCCAGAATATTTTCCGGATAGGTGGTGGCTCCGATGATTACTGACAGCGGGAAGATTTCGGTGTCGTTGACAATCATTTTGCCGGTCGGTTTGAGGTATTCCAGAGATCGCAGTCCCTCCATCTTTTCAAAGGCCACAACAATATCTGCCGAGCCGATTTCAATCACCGGCGACTGGACATCATCACCGTAACGTACCAACGACGAAACTGATCCGCCCCGCTGACTCATCCCATGGATTTCGCTCATTTTGACATCATAACCAGCGGCCATTAAGCCGGTGGTCAGCAATTTGGCTGCCAGAATGGTGCCCTGACCACCGACGCCAACGAGTACAATATTTTTAGTCTCCATTATCTTACCTCCACAGTAATGGCCTGTTTGGGACAGATCTGGGCACAAACTCCACAGCCAACACAGGTTTCTTTAAGAATGCCGGATTTTTTATTGGCCAAGTCAAAAGCCAGGGCCGGACAGCCGGACTTCAGGCATTTTTTGCAGCCGATACAGGTATCAAGGTTAACAGCGGCCACCATTTTAAAAGCGGTGGGGAATTCGGTCTGATCCTGGGTCGAGAATTTTTTAAGTACACAGGGCCAACGGGTAATAATGACTGCCGGGCCATCAACATTGAGACCCCATTCAATGGCTTCCTGCACAATCTTCAGATTATTGGGATCGACTGAAATCAGGTTTTTAACCCCGCAGGCTTTGACCATCGCCTCAATGTCAATGATTGGGGCGTCATCACCTTTTAAGTCATAGCCGGTGCCAGGATTCTGCTGATGGCCGGTCATCCCGGTAATGCGGTTATCGAGAATAATTGTTAAGGTATTGCTTTTGTTATAGGTCACATCCATCAGACTGATGATGCCGGAGTGGAAAAAGGTCGAGTCGCCAAGAATCGAAACCACTTTTTTGGAGTGATCGCCCTTGATGTCAAAGGCTTTCTGGACGCCATGTCCACCACTGATACTGGCCCCCATGCAGATCATCGCATCGGTGGCATTATAGGGTGGCATTAACCCCAACGAATAACAGCCGATGTCACTAAAGATCATCAGATCCTTGCGGCGACCCAGCTCGTAGAAAACGCCGCGGTGGGGACATCCGGCACAGAGGGCTGGCGGTCGGGGTAGTACCATCTCAGGATTGGGATTAATCACCTGGGCTGTTTCATCCAGCAGCGCCTGACGAATCCGATCCGGGGTCAGCTCACCCATGGTTGGCAGTTTTTCCTTGCCGACACAATTAATTCCGGCGGCTTTAATTTCTGTTTCCATAATCGGATCATTTTCTTCGAAAATATAGACGGTTTTCTTGCCCTTGGCAAAGTCAGCAATTTTTTTCATCGGCAGCGGATAGCTAAAGCCGATCTTTAAATAGGAAACGGTGTTGCCAAAGACTTCCTTGGCATAGCGGTAGGCCACGCCTGAACCGATAATGCCAATCTCTGCCCCATTATCTTCAATGTAATTAAAGGGCGTGGTGTTGGAATACTCTTCCAGGCGGGCAAAATTATCGGCCAGTTTAACCTGCATGCCCCGAGCAAAAGCCGGTAGCGGACAGTATTTGCGGATATCTTTTTCGTAGGGTTTATCGGCTACTTCAAGCCGGTCACTGCAGGAAACAATTGATTTGGAGTGACAGACCCGGGTGGTCATCCGGAACAGCACCGGCAAGTCGTAGTCTTCGCTGATGGCGTAGGCTTCCTTAATCATATCCTTGGCTTCCTGGCTGTCGGAAGGTTCAAACATGCAGACCTTGGCATGACGGGCATAGTTGCGGTTGTCCTGTTCGTTCTGGGACGAATGCATCCCCGGTTCATCAGCGGTAACCAGCACAGCTCCGGCGTTAACTCCCAGATATGCCAGAGTAAAGAGCGGATCGGTGGCGACATTGACGCCGACGTGTTTCATGGCACAGAGGCTGCGGACGCCGCCGATGGCCGCACCGGCAGCCGCTTCCAGGGCCACCTTTTCATTGGGTGCCCACTCCGAGACAATCTCCGGATAGGTAGCGACGTTTTCTAGAATTTCAGTACTGGGTGTTCCTGGATAGGCAGTGGCAAACTTGACCCCCGCCTCCCAGGCCCCTCGGGCGATGGCTTCATTTCCTGTCAGTAATAGCTTCATTTAATGCTCCTCTCGTAATTGGTGACAATTATCCATTCGCTGGGCCAAAAAAGCCCCGAGAATGATTGAATTTAATTTGTTTTCAAACGAATCGGATCGGGAGGTCAAAATAATCGGAACACAGGCTCCCATCACAATCCCACCCAATTGTGCCTGACCCAGATGGGTCATGACCTTCATGACGGCGTTACCGGTTTCAATGTTGGGCATGACAATGACGTCAACATCACCAGCTACCGCCGATTCATAGCCCTTAATCCGGGCCGCTGTTTTAGAGATCAGCAGATCCATGGCAATCGGGCCCTCCACCAGCACATCCTGGCCGAAATAATTGGCCTCGCCCAGTTGCTTCAGGGCTGCCCCATCCACCGTCGCTGGCATTTTGGGATTGACCTTTTCCTTGGCCGCCAGGCAGCCGACTTTAATCGGGTTAAGTCCCAGCAAGCGTGAAAAATCCACGGCATTACTGATAACTCCTTTTTTCTTTTCCAGATCCGGATCGATGATCATCCCACCATCGGACAGGATCAGAAATTTGTGATAGCTGGCCATCCGAACCATCATAATGCTGCTAAGCAGGCGGCCAATCAACAGGCCGTTGGTCTTATGGATGACGGCTTTTAAAAAGATAGAGGTATCGACCAGGCCTTTCATAATAAAATCAGCCTGGCCCTGACGAACCAGAGCCACGGCCTGTTCACAGGCCGTGGCCAGATCGTCACAATCAATAATTGTCATCCTGCTTAGATCAATTTTTTGGGCACTGCTGATGGCCTCAATCCGGCTGCGACTGCCAACCAGAATGATGTGCTCCAGATACAATCCGTTGGCGGCTGATAGAGCCCGCAGCAGCTCACTTTCAGCCGCCGCTGCCACCACCAGGGTACCTTTGGGGCCACTCTGAACCGCCTGACCAATCTCTTCAAAAGTATTGTACATCTTAACCTCATTTAATTCATCTGTAATATTATACACTAATTTAAACCCATAATAAAGACACAATTTTGTTACAATTACCCCGTTGCCAAAACAAAGATCTTGCATGTAAAAACAGGCAGGTTCCGGGTTGCGACAGGGTCACATAAAAAAAGTCTTCCTGATCTATTCTAGCACAGAAGCGATCAGAAAGACGATTAAATTTCGGGGATATTTTTGCCTTATGCGCCCCATGTTAAAGGAAATTATTGGCGCTTATTCAGTGGTTCGTAATCCCGGCGTTCGCTGACGTGCATGTAGGCCGGACGGATAATCTTTCCGGCATTGATCAGCTCTTCCAAACGGTGAGCACTCCAACCAGCAATTCGGGCAATCGCAAAAATCGGCGTAAACAGTTCCAGAGGCAGGCCCAGCATGCTGTAAACAAAGCCGCTGTAAAAGTCGACATTGGCACTGACACCCTTGTAGATTTTACGTTCTTCACCGATGACTTCCGGCGCCAGTCGTTCCACCATCGAATACAGTTCAAACTCATCGTGGAGGCCCTTTTCTTCAGAGAGGCTTTTGACAAACCCTTTAAAGACATTGGCCCGGGGATCCGATACCGAATAGATGGCGTGACCCATCCCGTAGATCAATCCAGCATTGTCGAAGGCCCGTTTATTAAGCAGATCCACCAGATACTGGCGCACCTGTTTTTCATCGGTCCAATCATCCAGAGTTTTTTTCATGTCTTCAAACATTTCCACCACTTTAATATTTGCTCCACCATGTTTGGGGCCTTTTAACGAACCCAGTGACGCCGCAATGACTGAGTAGGTGTCAGTGCCCGAAGACGACACCACATGGGTGGTAAAGGTCGAGTTGTTACCGCCACCGTGTTCGGCATGAAGCACCAGGGCGATATCCAGAATCCGGGCTTCCAGCTCAGTATACCGGCTGTCCGGCCGTAAAATGTAGAGAATATTTTCGGCCGTTGACAGATGCGGTTGCGGTTGGTGAATAAACAGACTCTGGTCATCGTGATAATGTTTATAGGTCTGGTAACCATAGACTGCCAACAGCGGAAACAGAGCGATTAACTCCAGAGATTGCCGCAGTACATTGGGAATCGAGACATCGCTGGCTTTGTCATCATAGGAAAACAGGGTCAGAACACTACGGGCCAGAGTGTTCATCATATCAGAGCTGGGGGCCTTCATAATAATATCCCGCACAAAGCTGGTGGGCAGGCTGCGATAGTTTCCCAGCACGGTGGTAAAGCGTTCCAGCTCGTCTGAATTGGGTTGACTGCCAAACAGCAGCAGATAAACCACTTCTTCAAAACCGAACCGTTTTTCTTTGACAAAGCCGTCAACCATGGCTTCAACGTCGACACCCCGATAGAAGAGTTTTCCTTCGGTTCCGATTTTTTTGCCGTCTTCAAAGATATAAGCCTGGATTTCCGAGATTTCGGTCAGTCCGGTCAAGACCCCGTTACCGTCTAAATCCCGGAGGCCCCGGTTGACCTTGAATTTTTTATATAACTCTGGCTCAATGGTGCTATTTTTTACGCATAATTCACTATACTCTATAATTTCAGGGGTAATTTCCGAAAACACACGATTCATCATCAATCTCCTCTATCTTTCTTATTTTTTGCCATTACAAAATTGCGGGGCCTGACAGGCCGTTTATGCATTTCGCAATCGCCCGACTTAATGTTAGCTTATTATACCTTAAAAGCTCAATGAGATAAAGTTAATTTATTATTTTTTTATGCTTTTTTGAAAGACATTCTTATACAATATCTTTTTAGTCTTTTATTTTCCGTAAATGATGGGAAAATTATTATAAATTTGAAAGTTTGTATTTAATTCTTTCATTATTAAATAATTTCGGAATTTTAAACCGAATCGTTTCCTACCCCAAAAGCCGCCGCAATTTTTGAGATAAAAAAAAACTCCGATTCATCGAATCGAAGTTTATCCTTTATTTTTGGCAGGGGCAGAAGGATTTGAACCCTCGGCACGTGGTTTTGGAGACCACTGCTCTACCAACTGAGCTATACCCCTACAACAGCAACTACTATATTATAAGTGCTGCTGATGTGTTTGTCAATATCTTTATAAACTTTTTATTCTATACTTTTAAATCAATCTTGCTGAGAGTGAGCAGATCCTGATTGGCCTCAAGCACCGGAGCCACTTCTTCGCTGATAAAATCATCGACCTGTTGGGGCGCCCGACCAACATAGAGGCTGGGGTCCATTAAGGCATCGACATCCTCGGTTTTTAAGTTGAAGGCAGGATCTTTAAGGATTCGTTCAATCAGGTCATTGGGTTTCCCTTCCACCTTCACAGTATGGCCAGCTTCCATCGACAACACCCGGATTTTTTCGTGGAGATCCTGACGATCACCACCCCGCTTGACCCCTTCCATAATAATGTTCTCGGTGACCATAAAGGGCAGCTCGGCATCGATATGCTGGCGCACCACCTTGGGGTATACCACCAAGTTTTCCGAAACATTCATGGCAATCATCAGAATGGCATCGGTAGCCAGAAAGCCTTCGGGAATTGAGATCCGCTTGTTGGCCGAATCATCCAAGGTTCGCTCAAACCATTGGGCCGAAGCCGTCAGGGCCGGGTTCAGGGCATTGACGATGATATAACGGGCCAGCGAACAGATCCGCTCGGACCGCATCGGGTTGCGTTTGTAGGCCATCGCCGACGAGCCAATCTGGCTTTTTTCAAAGGGTTCCTCAACTTCTTTCAAATTCTGCAGCAGGCGGATGTCGGTGGCAAATTTGGTCAGGGTCTGGGCGATGCCGCTGAGGACACCAAGCACCTGGGCATCAAATTTACGGGAATAGGTTTGCCCGCTGACCGCAAATGATTTTTTAAAGCCCATTTTTTGGGCCACCAGGGTATCCAGTTTTTTAACCTTGTCGTGATCATTGTCAAACAGTTCCATAAAACTGGCCTGGGTGCCGGTGGTACCTTTAACCCCCAACAGCTTAACATTGCTAAGCAGATGATCAAGATCCGCCAGATCCATCAGCAGATCCTGAATCCATAAACAGGCCCGCTTACCGATGGTGGTCAGTTGGGCTGGCTGAAAATGGGTAAAGCCGAGAGTCGGCAACTCTTTATACTGGGCGGCAAAGCGGGACAGGTGGTTGATCAGATTAAGGACCTGCTTACGGACATGGACCAGACCCTGGCTGTAAACAATCACATCGGTATTGTCTCCGACATAGGCACTGGTAGCCCCCAGATGGATAATCCCCTTGGCTGTCGGACATTGGGCCCCATAGGTATGAACATGGGCCATGACGTCGTGGCGCAGTTCTTTTTCTTTTTGGGCCGCCAGTTCATAATCGATGTTGGTGATGTTGGCTTTCAGTTCGGCAATCTGGGTGTCGCTGATGTTAAGTCCCAGTTCCTGCTCGGCTTCGGCCAGAGCCACCCACAGCTTCCGCCAGCTTTGAAATTTATTGTCCGCTGAGAAGATATGGAGCATCTCCTTTGAGGAATACCGCTCAATCAGGGGGTTTTCATAGTATGCTTTCATAATTTATTCCTTTCATATTTAAATCCGTGAGCTTTGCGTCCAGTTTCGCACGAAACAATTTTTACACTGTACGGCGGACAGTTNNGTTCGCCTACACGTTACAAAATTGTTTGTGGAAACTGCACCCAAAGCACTCATTGTTCGAAGCTTTTAATTTTCCATTTAAAACCGCCGCTTACTGGTCGGTTTCGTAGGTTTGATATAATCGAGTGATGTGCGTCACTTTGTTTTCAAGTTCATCGATGGTCAAAATAATCCCATTGATCTGAACAGAACCAGTGGCTGTCACAAAACGGCTGGGCCGTTTTGTTAGCATGGTATCAAGAATGATCTGGGAATCCACCCCAATCACGCCATCAAGTGGTCCGGTCATCCCGATGTCGGTAATATAGGCCGTACCGCCAGTTAAAATCCGTTCGTCGGCTGTCTGGACATGGGTGTGGGTGCCATAAACGGCAGTGGCGTAACCATCCATAAAATACCCGAAGGCAATTTTTTCCGAGGTGGCTTCGGCATGAAAATCAACCAACACCAGATCGGCGGCGGCTTTTAAGGACTCTCGGAGTGGTGCCATCATATTAAAAGGGCAGTTTAAGTTGGGCATAAAAATCTGGCCGGACAGATTCACCACCGCAATTCGTTTGGTACGGCCATCTTTTAGGGTGCAGTTAAAAAAATCATAGCCTTTGCCTGGACAGGGGTCGGGATAATTCAGGGGCCGGATAATCTGCGGAAAGTCGGCAATGGTTTCAAGTAGCTCTTTTTGCTGCCAGACATGGTTGCCCATGGTGATGACATCAATCGGCAAATTTAGCAATTCTTTGGCATTTTTAGTCGAGAGACCATTACCCCCGGAGGCATTTTCGCCATTAACAACCGTAAAATCAATGTCTTGTTCGGCAATGATTGTGGCCAGTTGGTCTTTTAAAATTTTTCGTCCGGGGCGGCCATAGACGTCCCCCAGTATTAGTATCTTCATCATTTATCCTTCTGCATTAAAAACTGACTAAAAAAAGGGGAGAATCTCTCCCCTTTTAGACTATTTAGCGTAGTCGCTAGCTCTCGTTTCACGAATCAGATTAACCTTAATGTTACCGGGATATTCCATTTCAGCTTCAATCTTCTTGGCAATATCTCGGGACAGCAAAATCATTTCATCATCGTTAACTTCATTTGGTTTAACCATAATTCTGACTTCACGTCCAGCCTGAATGGCGTATGATTTCTCAACCCCATCAAAGGACATGGCAATGGTTTCCAGTTCCTGTAACCGTTGGATATAAGAAACTAGGGTTTCTCGTCTGGCACCAGGTCGTGCTGCTGAAATGGCATCCGCTGACTGAACCAGAACGGCTTCCATCGTCCGGGCTTCAACATCACCATGATGAGCTTCGACAGCATGAATAACGTTTTTATTTTCTTTGTATTTTTTTAATACATTGACTCCAATTTCAACATGGGGCCCTTCGACCTCATGATCAATCGCTTTTCCAATATCATGTAATAATCCTGCTCGCTTGGCGATCTTAATGTTTCCATCCAATTCGGCGGCCATGATGCCCGCCAGATGAGATACTTCAATGGAATGCTTTAATACATTTTGACCATAGCTGGTACGGTATTTAAGCCGTCCCAAAAGCCGGACAATTTCCGGGTGCAGGCCATGAATGCCGGTATCAAAACAAGCTTGTTCGCCGACCTCTTTGATATGGTTGTCGACTTCCTTTTGCGATTTTTTGACCATCTCCTCAATCCGGGCAGGATGGATTCGACCATCAATAATCAGTTTTTCCAGAGACAATCTGGCCACTTCCCGACGAATCGGATCAAAACCAGAAAGAATAACGGCTTCCGGGGTGTCATCAATAATCAGATCAATCCCGGTGAGGGTTTCCAGGGTGCGGATATTCCGACCCTCCCGACCGATGATTCGGCCCTTCATCTCGTCATTTGGCAGGTTGACCACCGTAATGGTTTGTTCAGCCACATGGTCGGCGGCGCAACGTTGAATCGATTGGGCAATCAGTTCTTTGGCTTTTTTATCAGCAGTGGCTTTTGATTCAGCTTCAATCTGACGAATCATAATCGCCGCTTCCTGACGGGTATCTTTACTGATGTCTTCCAGCAAAATTTCTTTTGCTTCTTCATAAGTAAGCCCGGAAATCCGCTCAAGTTCCTTGACCTGCTCGTCATACATGCTTTCAACTTTTTCTTGCTTCTTTTCGAGTTCTTTGCTTTTTCGGGCCAGAGATTCTTCACTGCGTTCTAAATTTGTCAGCTTCTTCTCAAGGTTTTCTTCTTTTTGAATCAAGCGATTTTCAAGTTTCTGAAGCTCGGCTCGTCGTTCACGATTATCTTTTTCAAGGGATTCTTTTAATTTCAAAGATTCTTCCTTGGCATCAAATAGAATTTCCTTTTTTAAAGTTTCTCCTTCTTTGACGGCATCATTCACAATCGTTGTGGCGGTTAATTCAGCATTCTTTATCTTGCCTTCGGCAATATTTTTGCGTACCAAATAACCAATTCCAAACGCAGCGATGATACCAATGAATAAAATTATTGTTAGTATGTCTATAATTTTCACCTCCTTATAAACGATTTGCTATGTTTTTAATCTACTCATCATGATCTATATTTTATACTCTTTTGAAAATAGTGTCAAGAAACAAAGAACCCCACCAGGGGTTATTTTTAAGAAATCAAAAAAAGAACCGCTAAACGGCTCTTTTTTTATGGTTTTATTGATGGTTTGCTTATTCAATCTCTTCATCTTCGAGCAGGTCTGCTTCAACCGCTTCGGGTTCAGCCGTCATTTTGCTGGCCGCATTTTTGGCCCGGATTTCGGCTTCGATGGCATCGGCAACATCGGGGTTGGCTATTAAAAACTCCTTGGAGTTATCCCGACCCTGTCCCAGTCGTTGCTCATTATAGGAGAACCAGGAGCCGGATTTGTCGACGATTCCAAAATCGACGCCAACATCAAGAAGATCCCCTTCTTTGGAAATACCCTTACCATACATAATGTCAAACTCAGCCTGTTTAAAGGGCGGCGCAATTTTGTTTTTGACAATCTTCGCCCGGGTCCGGTTACCAATAATTTCGGTGCCTTTTTTCAGGGATTCAATCCGGCGGACGTCGATTCGTACCGAGGCATAAAATTTAAGGGCCTTCCCGCCGGTGGTGGTTTCGGGATTACCAAACATCACCCCGATTTTATCGCGCAACTGATTGATAAAGATGGTGGTGGTGTTCGATTTTTTAATGACCCCAGTTAGCTTTCTAAGTGCCTGGGACATCAGTCGGGCCTGGAGACCCATGTGGGAATCCCCCATTTCACCATCGATTTCGGCTCGGGGCACCAGGGCTGCCACCGAGTCGATGACAATGACGTCAATGGCATTACTGCGCACCAGGGCTTCAACAATTTCCATGGCCTGTTCGCCGGTATCTGGTTGGGCTACCAGCAGATTATCAATATCGACGCCCAGAGCCTTGGCATAGGTCGGATCCAGGGCATGCTCGGCATCGACGAAGGCGGCATTACCGCCAGTTTTTTGCGCTTCAGCAATGATGTGAAGGGCAATCGTGGTCTTCCCGGAGGATTCCGGACCGTAGATTTCCACCACCCGACCCCGGGGTACGCCGCCCACACCCAATGCCATATCCAGGCCGATGGATGAAGTCGAAATGACTTCGACATTCAGTTTGGCAGCTTCATCACCGAGGCGCATGACCGAACCTTTACCAAAACTCTTTTCGATGTTTCGTAGAGCTGCATCCAGAGCCTTTTGTTTATCGGTTAATTCTTCACTATTTATTTTTGATTTTTCAGCCATTTGTAACCATCCTATCTTTATTGAAACATTCGTTTCGGAACGTTCGTTCTGATTTAATTATAACGATTCAATTACGCTTTGTCAACTATGGTTTTGCGGATCAGATGGAAGACCTTATTGGCGGTTTTCTGCTGCACGACTTTGCGGTCGCCATTAAAATGATAGCGATAGACTTCGGTCTGGTCATCAAAACAGATGCCAATATAGACCAGTCCCACTGGTTTTTCGTCACTGCCGCCGTCCGGACCGGCAATCCCGGTGACCGACACATTAAGCCGGGCTCCGGAAAGGGCTGACAGGTTCTTACACATTTCGCTGGCGGTTTCGGCACTAACGGCCCCATAGGTATCCAGGGTGGCTTTTGAAACATTCAAGAGCTTCATTTTAGCTTCATTAGAGTAGGTCACTAAACCAAAGCCAAAAATTTTGGAAATCCCCGGCTGTTCGGTCAACTGGGCGGCAATCAGGCCGCCGCTGCAGGACTCGGCGGTGGCCAGCGTGATGGAGTTGGTCATTAATAATTCGGCTACCGTTTCCTGGAGCGATGCTTTGGAAAAAGTGAAAATATGGTCTTCAAACCGGGACAGCATAATCCCTTCGTAGTGATCCAAAAGCGCATTGATTTCATTTTCATCATGGCCATTGGCGGTAATCCGCACCAGTACCTCACCCATCTTGGCATAGGTGGCAATGGTCGGGTTGACCTGGGTATCAATCAGATCCAGCAGCCGGTCTTCAGCCGCCGATTCGCCAATATCCGAGAGATTGTAGTACCGTGAAATCACCAGCTGTTGATGATCCTGCTGTAACACCGGCAACACTGCTTCTTCAAACATGCAGGTCATTTCCCGGGGTGGCCCTGGCAACATGATAATAATCCGCCCCTGCTCTCTCAGTAAAATCCCCGGGGCCGTGCCGCAGGGATTAAATAAAATCTCGGCACCTTCGGGAATAAAGGTCTGCTTGAGGTTGTTGGGGGTCATGGTAAACTCCCGGTTGGCAAAGTACGCCATTAAATCGTCTTTGGTTTTTTGATCCTGAACCAGCTTTTTGCCAAAAATTTCAGCAATCACTTCCTTGGTCAGATCATCCTGGGTGGGCCCCAGTCCGCCGGTGGTAATAATCAGGTCGCTGCGCTCAAAGGCGATTCGCACCGCTTCTTCCAAACGCTGCGGATTATCCCCCACGGTGGTATGAAAACACACCCGGATCCCCAACAGGGACAACTCCCGGGATAAAAACTGAACATTGGTGTTCAGGGTATCCCCTACTAACAGCTCCGTGCCCACCGAAATCAATTCACATTTCATTGGTCATTTCCTCTCAAAGTTTGATGATTAATACATATTGGCGTAACAAATTACATCGAACGAAACACTTTTTTATTAAGAATCAGATAGTCAATTCCTGAATACAGGGTCAGCAAGGTGGCCACAACCATCATAATGTCGGCCATCGGAATACTGAGAAGCGAAAATGGCCAGTTGTTAAAGAGTATTAGAATAATGGCAATCATCTGCGAAATGGTTTTGGCCTTGCCCCATTTGCTGGCAGCAATGATGATCCCATCGGCAGCCGCCAGCGACCGCAGACCGGTGATGGCAAATTCCCGGGCAATGATGATTATCACCATCCAGGCCGGAACCGAGCCCAGCTGGACAAAGCAGATCAGGGCCGAACAAACCAGTAACTTGTCAGCCAGCGGGTCCATAAACTTGCCGAAATCGGTGACCAGGTTACGGCTGCGGGCCAGATAGCCATCAAGGCTGTCGGTCAATGAAGCGATAATGAACAGGGCCGCCGCAATTGGCTCGTGGTAAGGAAAATCAATCAGCAGTGCAGCAATGAAAAAAGGGATCATGACCATTCTGACAACGGTAATCTTATTTGGTAAATTCATTTTCAATATCTCCTATCAAATCATATTCGAGGGCTTGAACTATCTTAACGGAATAAAATTCTCCGATTGTTAAGGGATCACTACTTTCGACAAATACGGTGCCATCAATTTCCGGGGCATCGCCATAAAAACGGCCATAATAGGCCCCATCCTCGACACCTTCAAGCAGTACCATCAGGGTTTTGCCGATAAAACGTTGTTTCTGGTGATAAGAAAGCGCCTGCTGGGTGATCATGATTTCGTCATAACGCTGTTCTTTCTGGTCCTCGGTCAACTGATCCATAAATTCAGCGGCCGGAGTATTTTCTTCCTGTGAATACTTAAATACCCCTAAATGATCAAAAGGCAACACTTTTATTTTATTTATCAGATCCGTGTGGGCCGCAACCGTTTCTCCGGGAAAACCCGTGATAATCGAGGTTCGTAGCACCGCCTCAGGCAGGGTTTGGCGTATCTTTTTTACCAGTTGGCTAATCTGCGCAAAGCTCATCTTCCGACCCATCCGTTTTAACACCTCATCATTGAGATGCTGTAGGGGAATATCAAAGTATTGACAAATCGCCGGGTAGCGTTTAACCACTGCCAGAAGCTTGTCGGTAATGCCCTCGGGGTAAAGATACATCATCCGAATCCAGGTAAAATCAAAATTGCTGGCAATTACTTCAAGCAGAGCTGGCAAGTCCAGACCTTCATCCAGATCCTGGCCATATGGGGCAATGTCCTGACCAATCAGGATGATCTCCTCGATCCCCTGGTCCCTCAGGTACTGAAGTTCAGAAAAAATTTCCTGGCTGGGGCGACTGCGGTATTTTCCACGGATCTTGGGGATGACACAATAGGTACAGCCGTGGTCGCAGCCTTCGCTGATGCGGATAAAGGTGGACACTGTTCCCGGTTTTAGATAACGCCTGGTTTGGCTGATGGCTTTGTCAATATCGCCAAAATACTGGGGCATCACAGGACTTGTGGGCGGGCTGGCCGGATCAGCCACCGGTCTTTCCAGCGACGTGATCAAATCAACAATATTGTCAAAATGGCCCACCCCTAAAAAGCCGTCAATTTCCGGGATTTCCTCGGCCAGTTCAGTATGATAGCGCTCGGCCATGCAACCGGCGACAATCAGCAGCTGGCAGGAGCCGGAATTTTTATAGCCAACATAGTCAAGAATATATTCAATTGATTGTTCCTTGGCCGATTGGATAAAACAGCAGGTATTGACAATAATAATCGCAGCTTCCTGGGGCTCATCGATTATTTCGTAGTTTTTCTCGGCAATCAAACCCAGCATCATTTCTGAGTCGATGGTGTTTTTATCACAGCCCAAGGTGGTCATGTGGATGGTCTTCATTTTATACTAATCTCTCCTATTATATTCATCTTCAGTAATCAGGATTTGCCGGGGTTTGCTGCCGTTGGGACCGGAGATAATCCCCCGTTCCTCAAGGTCGTCGATAATCCGGCCCGCCCGGGCATAACCCACCTGCAGTTTTCGCTGCAGCATCGAGGTTGACAGCTGGTTGTATTCAAAGGCAATATTCAGGGCATCCTCCAGCAGCACATCGCCTTCCCGGTTTTGCGGTTTTTCCTCCGGTTCCTGGGAAATGGCTTCTTCAATGGAAGAATCATACTGATGTCCCTTTTGGGGTTTGACGGCGTCAATGACAGCATTAATCTCGGCATCGGAGACATAGGTACACTGAACCCGGGTCGGTTTGGATTGGCCTACTGGGTAATAGAGCATATCCCCCTTACCCAGCAGTTTTTCGGCCCCACCGGTATCAAGAATCGTCCGGGAATCGGTGTTGGAGGCCACCGCAAAGGCAATCCGCGAGGGAATATTGGCCTTGATCAAACCGGTAATAACATCCACCGACGGCCGCTGGGTGGCAATGATCAGGTGAATCCCACAAGCCCGGGCCAATTGGGCGATCCGGCAGATGGCATTTTCACATTCTTTGGGTGAGGTGATCATCAGATCGGCCAACTCATCAATGACGATCACGATCCGGGGCAGTTTTTTCAGGCCGGAACTGAGCATCTGTTCGTTGTAGCCCTCAATATCCCGAACTCCGGCATCTTTAAAGAGCATATAGCGGTCGGTCATTTCTTTCAAGCCCCAGTTGAGGGCATAGGCGGCTTTTTTGGGATCGGTCACCACCGGGATCAGCAGATGCGGAATGGCGTTATACTGATTGAGTTCCACCATTTTGGGGTCGATCATAATAAACCGCAATTCTTCCGGAGACGACTTAAAGATCAGACTGACTATAATACTGTTGATACAGACACTTTTTCCCGAGCCGGTGGAACCGGCAATCAGAACATGGGGCATTTTGCCGATATCGCCAATCACATTTTCGCCGGACAGGGTTTTTCCCAGGGCAAAGGTCAGTGGACTTTTGCTGTTTTTAAAGGGCGGGGTATCAATAATTTCCCTAAGACCGACGATTTCTGATACATCATTGGGAACCTCAATGCCGACCGCCGCCTTGCCGGGAATCGGGGCCTCAATCCGGATATCCGAAGTGGCCAGACTGAGCGCCAGATCAGAGGAGAGATTGACAAATTTATTAACTTTAACCCCCGGATCAAGCTGCAGTTCAAAGCGGGTTATGCTGGGACCGACATTGACCTCGACGATTTTGGCTTTGACGCCAAAATTTTTCAGGGTTTCTTCGATGATCCGGGCTTTCTTAATAACATCATCTTTTTTGGACTTTTTTTTAGTGGCCGGTGGATTTAAAAGTTCCAACGTCGGAAAGGTGTATTCCTCAACCTCATCTTCAAAACTGACTGCGGACAAGTCTAATACCTTTGTTTCATCGTCCGTTTTCGTTTCTTTGTGATAATCTTTGTTGGCGGCTTTTTTAGTCGTCCCCAAGTCATCAAAATTGGGCGGCTTGAGGAAATTCTCGTGAATCTTCATCGGGGTTTCCGGTTCGTCGGCATCTTCTTCAATAAAGCCGAAGGGATCCTGACGGGTTTTCTTTTTAGTCGCCGGAATCACCCCGGTGACCGGTTCAAACAGGGGTTTTTCTGTGGGCGGAAGGGGCGGATGGGTTTCATTAATCTGATAAGGTTCAAACAAGGGGGCGTTCTCATCAAAATCACCCACCATCGGAATCAGGGTGGTTTCGGAGGTCCGTTCCTTAGTCGCCTTGACCTCTTTTCTGATCTGCTGTTTTTCCTTTAGCATCGCCAGCCGGTCTTTCAGCCGGTCTTTGACCGGAGGGGCATTGTCACTTTTTTCCTTAATCTGGCTTAAATATTTTTTTAGTCGGTTGCGGAAAATAAAAATTAAGATAATGGCCGAGCTGACAACAATCAGCAGCAGGGTGCCTTTGACCGCAAACAGCTTAATAAACAGAACTGCCAGCAGAATCCCGATAATCCCACCGTATTGGCCATACTGGGCCAAACTGAACAGCTCCAGAAGACTGTAGTCCATCAGATTGGGGGCATAAATTGTAAAACCGATCATCATGTTAACAAATAATAAGAAGGTCAGTACAAAGGTGGTGGCCCAATCAGTTATTTTATTCAGACACAATACCACCCCCAGGGCGCAGAGATAGAGAGATATAAAAATCGTCAGGGCGCCAAAGCAATACGAAAAGGCCTGACTGACAAAGTTGCCCACCATCCCGGCATTAAAGTCGATGTAGGCATAAATCGAGAAAACCCCCAGAATGATTAAGAAGATTCCGATGGCCATGTTACTGATGGAAAACCGTTTGGCTGTTTTCGGGGCCGGTTTCTTTTTGGTTTTCCCTTTATTTGATTTGTTATTTGGTTTAGTTTGATTTGGTTTCTTAGTTGTTGCCATTATGCTCCTCTGTTTAAAAAAAGAAATGATAAAAGGTGCAGGGATACCTGCACCTTGAGATTGTGTTATGGAAGTATGATTGGAAAGCGGTGCAGCAATCAATGAAGGGTTCATGACCTCAGCGTACTTTTTAACAATACCATTATTTTCCTGAATGGCCAAAGCCACCATCGCCCCGCTTACTGGCGGCCAATTCGTCTACGCTTAAAACTTCCACAAAATCGGCTTTGACATATTCCGAGAAGACCATCTGGGCAATCCGTTCGCCGGGTTCCAGCTGGTAGGGCTTATCGATTAAGTTTATCAGAATTATCTTAATTTCTCCCCGATAATCAGCATCAATGGTGCCGACGCCGTTGACCAGCGATAGGCCATGTTTAAGGGCCAAGCCACTGCGGGCCCGAATCTGAGCTTCCACCCCTATCGGCATTTCCAGAAAAATGCCGGTGGGAATCTGATAGACCTTGTGGGGCATGATGATCATTTTACCATCCAGATTGGCTCGCAAATCAACTCCGGCAGCGCCTGGGGTCTGATATTCCGGCAGTGGAAATGGTGACTGATTCAGTATTTTAATTGAATATGTATTACTCATCTTATTCCTTTGGCAAAACGGCCTTCCGGGACAGATTAATGCGGCCCTGTCCATCAATTTCCATGACTTTAACGGTGACCTCATCGCCAATTTTAACCACGTCTTCAACGGCATTGACCCGCTCGTGAGCCAGTTTGGAAATATGGACCAAACCGTCTTTGCCACCTGGTAGGGATACAAAGGCACCAAAATTCATAATTCGGACGACCTTACCGGTTAAGACCTCACCCACTTCCACTTCACGGACGATGTTTTCGATAATTTCTTTGGCTCGATTACCGGATTCGGTATCCACAGAAGCAATGAAGATCCGGCCATCATCTTCAATATCAATTTTAACGCCGGTATCATCGATGATCTTATTAATAACCTTACCGCCAGAACCGATAACGTCACGGATTTTGTCGGGTTTAATCTGGAAGATAATAATTCGTGGCGCATAGGGTGACAAGTCTTTACGGGACTCGGCAATTTCGTCATTCATAATACCCAGGATATGCAGTCGGCCAATCCGGGCCTGTTCCAGGGCTTCGGTTAAAATCTGCTTGTTGATGCCATCGATTTTAATGTCCATCTGAATTGCGGTGATCCCCTCAGCAGTTCCCGCTACCTTAAAGTCCATATCGCCGAGGAAGTCTTCCATCCCCTGAATATCCGAAAGAATCGCCAGTTTATCGTCTTCTTTGATCAGACCCATGGCAATCCCGGCAACTGGCGCTTTTAAGGGCACTCCAGCAGCCATTAATGACAGCGAGCTGCCGCAGACACTGGCCTGGGAGGTGGAACCGTTGGAACTTAACACTTCCGATACCACCCGGATTGCGTAGGGGAATTCATCTTCGGATGGCAGCACCGGAATCAGTGCCCGTTCGGCCAGAGCACCATGTCCGATTTCACGGCGGCCGGGGCCCCGGGATGGTCGGGCTTCGCCAACACTGTAGGCCGGGAAATTATAGTGGTGAATATAGCGTTTGGAATCTTCGTTGGATAAACCATCCAGTTTCTGGACATCTCCTAAAACCCCCAGGGTGACTACAGACAAGACTTGGGTTTCACCCCGGGTAAATAATCCGGAACCATGGGGTCTTTCAAGAAAGTCAATTTTGGCGGTGATCGGACGGATCTCATCCATTTTTCGGTTGTCTGGACGAATCCGATCTTCAAGAATCATCCGACGAATTTCTTTTTTGACCAGCGAATTCAGAATCTCGTCGATATCATTGCCCTGGTTGGGATAGGTTTCTGCAAAATGTGCTCTGACCAGATTTTTAGTGGCCTCAATATTATCCAGTCGTTCCAGCTTATCGGCTGTTTTAACGGCAGTTGTCAACTGATCCCCTAAGAAAGCAACCACTTCGGCTTTGATTTCTTCGGCTGGGGTAAACAGCGTATATTCCTGTTTTTCTTTGCCCACAGCAGCGACGATTTCTTCCTGAAAGGCGACGATTTTTTTAATTTCTTCGTGAGCCAGCAAAATTGCTTCCAGCATCAGTTCTTCGGAAACCTCGTTGGCACCGGCTTCCACCATCATGATGGCGTCTTTTGTGCCGGAGACAATCAGGCTCAGTTCACTGATTTCACGCTCAGCTTCATTGGGATTGATAATGTACTTTCCATCGATATAACCAACAGCAACCGCACCGGTGGGGCCATTGAAAGGGATGTCCGAAATTGACAGTGCAATTGAAGAGCCAATCATTGCCGCAATTTCAGGCGCATTATCCTGATCCACTGACATAATCGTGGCAACTACCTGAACGTCGTTGCGAAAGCCTTTGGGGAATAAGGGGCGGATGGGTCGATCCATCAGTCGGGAGTTTAGAATTGCCCGTTCGGTGGGACGGCCTTCACGCTTAATAAAACCACCGGGGAATTTTCCCACGGAGTATTGTTTTTCTTCGTAATCACAGCTGAGTGGGAAGAAATCCATGCCTTCCCGGGGCTTTTTAGAAGCTGAAGCAACAGCCAGAACTTCGGTTTTACCATATCTGATCATCGCTGCACCTTTTGCCAATTGTGCCACTTCGCCAATTTCCACGCGGAAAGGGCGGCCAGCAATTTGAGTTTCAAAAATATTCATTCTTTTCTCGCTTTCTATATATAATACGCCAAAAATGGCAGATTTATCGTTTTTCAGAACCAGGATCACCAACCGTGTTAAGGAGATTAAGTGCTAACCTTCAGGTAAAAAAAAAGGGCGGAATACTCCGCCCCAAATTATTTTCTTAAACCTAATCTTTGGATTAGTTCACGATATCGTGTGATATCTTTGTCTTTCAGATAAGTTAATAATCGTCGTCGTTGACCTACCAGTTTCAGTAGACCGCGTCGTGAATGATGGTCTTTTTTATGGATTTGAAGGTGTCCATTAAGATCATTGATACGGGCTGTTAATAGTGCAATTTGTACCTCTGGTGAACCAGTATCACCCTCAGCTTTTTGGTAGTCTGCGACAATCTGTGCTTTTAATTCTTTTGTGATCATGTAAAATCTCCTTGTTTTTTAATTTAGCCATAAACCGAGTATTTTGTTGGAGTGTCAAAAAACTAAGTGAATGGTAGTAACTTAACGAGTATATCATAAACAGTTAGGCTTGTAAATGGATTATTTGATAAAATCCTTGCGGATCCGATCGATATCCATTCTGATTTGATTGATTAAATCATCAATGGAATCAAATTTAATTTCGTCCCGGATTTTTTTAATGAATTCGATGGTGATTTCGTGATCATAAATGTCCTCATCAAAATCATAAATATAGGTTTCGATGCTAAAGGGGTGTTTTTCAAACGTCGGGTTAAATCCCAAATTGGTTAAGCCATGAAAACATTGTCCCTGATAATGAACATGAGTATAATAAACGCCGGTATTCGGCAAAATTAATTTCTTATCGAGTTTGATATTGGCAGTCGGAATACCATACTGGTGTCCCAGTCCTTTGCCCTGAACAACCACGCCACTGAGGGCATAATTTCGGCCCAGAAAGGTTTTAACCTCATCCACCTGACCACAGCTGATCAGCTCCCGGATAAAGGTGGAACTGATGGAATGGGTATTGATGATAAAGGGGGGTAGAATTTCTACGGCAAAGCCGTATTTTTTGCCCAGCCCAACTAAGGTGGCGGTGGTTCCGGCACCCTTGTAACCAAAATTATAATTAAAACCAACCACAATGACTTTGACATTGTATTTTTTTAGCAGATAGTCGGTGATAAATTTCTCTGGGGTTAGCTTCATCAGCTTTTCGGTAAAGGGATTCAAGAAAACGAAATCAATGCCATAATCCTGAATCATGGCT
Source organism: Acetobacterium sp. UBA5834 (assembly GCF_002435675.1). NCBI lineage: Bacteria > Bacillati > Bacillota > Clostridia > Eubacteriales > Eubacteriaceae > Acetobacterium > Acetobacterium sp. UBA5834. Next base: position 171,189 of record NZ_DJGY01000069.1, read on the forward strand.
TCTTTTTGGGTATTGGAGGTGATCAGCCAGGGGGTATAATTGGGAAAGATCAGCTCCAGAGGGTGTTCCTTAAAGGTCATAACCCCGGTTTTGCACCCGATTTGCCGACCAATTTCTTTCGTTTTTTGCAGTAAGGCCCGGTGTCCCAGATGAACGCCATCAAAAAAACCCAGGGCTAATACCATTTCTTCGCCGTGATACGTTTGTGCTGTCATGTTTTACCTCACAGTAGTTTTGTCGGTTTGATATAGTTGCCTTCGTCATTTATAACATATCTGCCCATACCAATTAGCTGATTCCCATCATACAGCCGCAGGGTTTCGCCGGGATAAAAATCATCCAGCGATTCACGGAGATTCCACTGAAACAGCTTATTGCCATTGAGCAGGAAACGGCGGCCCTGATCGGTGGCAGAAACCCGGCGATAACCGTCCATCGAGTATGCCAGAGGATATAAGAGCGATTCCGGGGCCTCCTGACTGATGCGTTTTTCAATCTGGCTCAAGGTTAAGGCATCGCTCAGTGTAAAGCGGCCAACCTGATGGCGGATCAGTTGCCCCATACAGCCCAGGGTCCCCAGGGCTGCGCCGATATCCCGGCACAAGGACCGGATGTAGGTGCCCTTTGAACAGGTGACCATCATTCGGGCTTTTTGAGCAGCTTCATCAAAATTCAATAAACGGATTTCTGTGATGTGAACGTCCCGTTCGGGAATTTCCACCGTTTCGCCGTTTCTGGCGTAGTGATAGAGTTTTTTGCCATTAACCCGAATGGCTGAGTAGATCGGTGGTTGCTGGGAGATATCACCAGTAAATTGTGACAAAATAGCTTCAAAAGCCCTGGCATCAATCCGTTTTTCGCTTTTGTCAACGATGGTTCCTGATAAATCACAGCTTTCGGTTGCCAAACCCAGAATCACCTCGGCTTCATAGACCTTGTCGTGATCCGTGATGTACTCGACCATTTTGGTGGCTTGACCGACACAGAGTACCAGCACGCCCTGGGCCTCAGGATCAAGGGTTCCGGTATGTCCGATTTTTTTGGTTTTAAGGAGCTTCCGGGCTTTAAATACCACATCGTGGGAAGTCATCCCCGGCTCTTTGTTGACATTGAGATAGCCATTAAGGCTGTTAAGCTTCTCCATTTTGATTTGCACAAACCTCCATCAAGTCCCGTTTGAGTTCCCCGACATCGCCGCAAAAATTAAAACCGGCGGCCCGTTCATGACCTCCACCACCGTATTTTAAGGCAATTTCGTGGATATCGTAGGGATATTTGGCCCGTAAGGAAACCCGGTATTCACCGGGGTCAATTTCTTTTAACAGGGCCGTAATGGCGACGCCGATGGTATTTTGGCCCAAATTGGCTACATCATCGGTAATGTTGATGGTGCCGCCAAATTTAACGATGGTTTCGTGATCCAAAATCATCATCGCAATCGGCATACTGTCGAGAATTTCTAGGGAATGAATCGCTGCCCCGGTCATTTTCATCTGATTGATGTTCTTTTGGGTATGAAGCCGTTTGGAGAGGTGGGCATAATTGGTTTTGATGGCATATAATTCACTGGCAATTAAATGGGTGTCGACTGTCACATTGGAAAATTGAAAACTGCCGGTATCGGTGGTAATGCCGGTGAAAATGGCATCAGCCATCTCCTCATCAAACACCACATTAAGTCCCCGGAGTACCCGAAAGACGATTTCGGCTGTTGCACCGGTAATTTCGACAAAGTTCAGATCACCATAGTGGGCATTGCTTTTATGATGATCAATCACCAGTCTAATTTTTGCGGCTGGCATTTCCGCTGGTGAAAAAGCAAAACTGCTACTGGAGCAGTCAAGATAGATAATTACATCATAGTCGTCCTGTAAGACCTGGTTAAAATACTGAATTTCATCAAAGAACTCCAGCTTGTCTTCAAGGGGTAGGTCGATATAATAATCAACGGTTTTATTCAGCTGCTTCAAACCTTTTCCCAAAGCCACTGCCGAACCAATTGCATCACCATCCGGTTTTTGATGAAGCAAAATCAAAAACCGTTGATTGGTGCAAAGACAATTTAAAATCTCATCAGGAATCGTGTTCATTCTGATCCTGCATTTCTTTTTTATCGTCTTTCAAACTTTGTAAAATTGACTCGATATGCATGCCATATTCAATCGAATTGTCGATTTCAAAGCTGAGCGCCGGTACCGAATGAACAGTAATGACCTGGCCCAGGCTCGATCTTAAAAAGCTCTTGGCATTATTCAATAATTCGAGGACAACCTTCTTCTGACGATCATCACCGAAGATGCTGACATAGACAGTGGCAGTTTTTAAGTCGGGAGCTGCTTTAACCTTGGTGATACTGACATTACTGTCTTTAATTCGGGAGTCTTTCATTTTATGGATGATGATTAAGCTTAATTCCCGCTGAATTAAGCCATTTATTTTTTCATTGCGATGCGATACCATTTTGTGTTACCTCCTTGCTGAGAAAGATAGGCTTGCGCTTATCTTTCAATCTTTTCCATGGTAAAGGCTTCAATGTTATCGCCAACCTTTAAATCGTTGTATTTTTCGATGCCAATACCACATTCGTAGCCGGTGTTAACTTCTTTGACATCATCTTTAAATCGACGTAACGAGGCAATTTTTCCTTCCAGAATGACGATTCCATCACGAATAATTCGGACGTCATCATTTCGATTGATTTTACCTTCGGTAATGTAACAACCGGCGATGGTACCAACACTGGGGATTTTAAAGACTTCCCGGACTTCGGCATTACCCATGACCTTTTCCCGGAATTCTGGGGCCAGCATCCCTTCCATGGCTTTTTTGATGTCTTCAACGGCATCATAAATAACCCGGTAGAGTCGCATATCCACTTCTTCGGTTTCAGCCAACTTGACGGCATTTTTATCCGGTCGAACATTAAACCCAATAACAATGGCGTTGGAGGTTGCGGCTAACATCACATCCGTTTCATTAATGGCGCCAACTGCTCCGTGAATAATATTGATGCGGACGGCTTCGTTATCCAGTTTTTCCAGGGATTGTTTGATCGCTTCGATGGAACCCTGAACATCCGCTTTAATAATAATATTGACATCCTGAATATTGCCGTCCTGAATCTGACTGAACAGATCGTCAAGAGAAATGTTGGAACGACGCTGACGTTCACCTTTTTGCATCTCTTTTCGTTTTTCAGCTAATTGACGGGCTTCTTTTTCATTTTCCAGAACAATAAAATCATCTCCGGCTACCGGAATATCGGACAGCCCAGAAATTTCCACCGGTGTCGATGGGCCTGCCTTTTTAAAACGTTTGCCTTTATCATCGATCATCGTTCGGATTTTACCATAGGTGGTTCCCGAAATAATTGAATCCCCTATATGTAAGGTACCCTGCTGAACCAATAAGGTGGCAACGGCTCCTTTACCCCGTTTGATCTGGGACTCGATCACACTGCCCCGGGCTTCCCGGCCAGGATCAGCGGTCAGTTCTTCCATTTCGGACATCATAATGATCATTTCTAGCAGGGATTCAATCCCTTCACCGGTTTTAGCTGAGACGTTAACAGCAATGGTTTCCCCGCCCCATTCTTCAACGACCAGATTATATTTGGTCAGCTCTTGTTTAACCCGTTCCGGGTCAGCGCCAGGCTTATCAATTTTATTGATCGCCACCAGAATTGGTACGCCAGCAGCCTTGGCATGATTAATCGCTTCTACGGTTTGAGGCATGACCCCATCATCCGCAGCAACCACCAAAACAGCAATATCGGTAATCTGCGCACCTCGGGAGCGCATGGCTGTAAATGCTTCATGACCTGGGGTATCGATGACAGTAATAGCATGGTTATTGATATTAACGGTATAGGCCCCAATATGCTGGGTGATTCCACCCGCTTCGCCAGCAATAACATTCGCTTTACGGATTTTGTCAAGCAGTGATGTTTTACCATGATCAACATGTCCCATAACGGTGACAACCGGTGGTCGGGGGATTTCATTTTCGCTTTCTTCTTCGTCATACTCTTCCAGAATTTTGGAAACGACGTCTTCAATTTTGATGGCTTCAACTTCAAAGCCCAGTTCGGCGGCAACAATTGCAGCTGTTTCAAAGTCGATTTCCTGGTTGATACTGACCATGGTTCCGGCCAGCATCAGGGTTTTAATAACCTCTGTGGCACTAATTTCGAGGACATCAGCCAACTCGCCAACGGTTAAAACCTCCGGAATTTCAAAGGTCTGGTTCAACTGTACCGATTTCTTCTTCTCGTCCTTGATGCGCTTGTAAACACTTCGAGCTGTTTTTTCTTTTTTGCTGTGATCCCGCATCTTGGGCTGTTGACCTTGATTATTAGATACCGGTCGTTTTTTATCATCGGCTTTTTTCGGGCCATTGCCACCTGTTTTGGGTTGGTTTTTTTGTGGTGGACGAGTCGGTTTTTTAGTCTCACTCGTCCCCTTAGGGGCAGCAGGATTGGCACTGGCTTTAGTCGGTTCCTTAACAGGGGCCTTTTTCGGCTCAGTTTCCTGCTCTGCTTGATACTTATTTTTATCGAATTTTTCTTCAAATTCGGAAATTTGTTGATCAGTCAGGGCGCTCATATGGTTTTTTACAGGAATATTGTACTTATTTAAAATGCTTACGAAATCTTTGCTGGGAATATCATATTTTTTAGCTAAATCGTATACTCTTAATTTTGACATAGTATTCCTCCCTTCAATATTTTATTTATTTCATTTGTTTTTTCTCTGACAGTTGCTGTCGAACGATTTCGACAACATCACTTTCTACTTTTCTTTTAAATGCCCGTTCCAAATAATTTTTATTCAGGAATTGATCAACACAGGCATCGGACTGGCAGACATAAGCACCACGTCCATTAGCTTTTCCGGTGGGATCAAAAAAAATTTCGCCAGATTTATCTGAGACAATCCTAAATAAGTCACGTTTATCAAATTTGGAATGGCATATAACACAGGTTCTCTGTGGAATTTTTTTCATTTTACCTCCCTGACATTGTTTTATCTAAGTATTATAGCATAAAAAGCTATATTAGTGATTAAACCTTTAATTTTCCAGATCTGAAATGTTGTCGAAGAGGACGTCTTCTTCAGATACTGACGAATTCATCAACTCCAGAGCCTCAGCGGATTCAAGCTCTTCTTTTAGCTCCAGTAAAATATCCTCGGTTAAACCGCTATTCTGGGTTTTTGATTCATTATGTTGGTTGACATAGTCAATTTTGCTTTTGATGTCAATTTTCCAGCCAGTCAGTTTTGCGGCCAGACGGACATTTTGACCTTCCTTACCAATGGCCAGGGATAATTGATAGTCATCAACAATCGCCACCGCTGATTTTTCGTCTTTATTGGCGATGATTTCAACTACTTTGGCTGGACTCAGGGCATTGGACAGATATTCTTCAACCGAGTCGCTCCATTTAATAACATCTATTTTTTCACCCTGCAACTCATTGATAATATTTTGAACCCGGACCCCTTTTTGGCCGACACAGGCACCAACCGGATCAATACTGGGGTCATTGGCTTTGACGGCCACCTTGGTGCGAGAACCAGCTTCCCGGGAAATGGAGACAATATCGACAATCCCGTCAAAGATTTCCGGTACTTCGGATTCGAACAAGCGCTTGACCAACCCCGGATGGGTTCGGGATACATTGACCTGGGGTCCTTTGGTGGTTTTTTTAACCATTAGTAAGTACACTTTTAAGCGTTGGTTCAGCGTGTATGTTTCGCCAGTCGTTTGCTCAGATGGCAACATCACTGCCTCCAATTTACCGATTTCTACATACACAATACCTTTTTCGATTCGTTTAATAATCCCGGTTAAAACTTCATCCTGTCGTTTGAGGTAATCGTCGTAGATGATATTGCGCTCTGCTTCTTTAATCCGCTGGATGATCAATTGCTTGGCATTCTGGGCCGCAATTCGGCCGAAATCCCGGGGTCGGACTTCTTTTCTGAAAAAATCACCGACTTCGTAATTACTGTCAACTTCCCGGGCTTTTTCAAGCGAAATCTGACTGTGATCATTTTCCGGAACCTCGACAATTTCTTTTAATGCAAAGACTTGAATATCGCCATTTTCACGGTCAATGCTGATCTCAACATTGTGTGCATTGCCATAATTCTTTTTATATGCGGTGGTAATTGCAGCCTCAATTGCTTGAATTAATTCTTCTTTATCAATTGATTTTTCTTCTTGAATTACATCCAGAGCGCGTATAAACTCCTGATTCATATTGGTTTTCTCCGCCTTCCGTATTATTCAGCTGATGGAAGAGGTTTAAAATTCAACTCATCCAACCGATTTGCTTTTGCAATTTTACTGTTCTCCAGTGTCAGCAGTTCACCTGTTTCCAATTCAAGGGTTAGTTCATCGGTAGTATATGATTTTAATACCCCCTCGATATCTTTTTTCCCATCCATCGGTGCGAAAAGATGAACTGCTATTTTTTTATCAAGATTTGACAGGAAATGTTTTTCTTTTTTCAACGGACGATCCATTCCGGGTGATGATACTTCGAGAAAATAACTTTGTTCGATGGGATCCTGCTCGTCAAGCATTTCACTGACTGGTCGGCTGACTTTTTCGCAATCTTCCAAAGAAATGCCATTTTCCGAATCGATAAACAGGGTCAGATACCAGTCCTTTCCTTTTTTTTCAAAGGTCAGATCGGTTAGTTCATACCCCAGTGATTCGACCACTGGAGCAGCTAATTCTTCTAATAAGAACTCTTTCGATACTTTTTTCATACTTATTCCTTTTATTTTATTATTTATCTAAAAATCTGGGTTGTATTTTTCACAGTAGCCATCACTTTGATACCGACTTGAAAAATAGTTAAGAGTGGGTCTCCCCACTCTTAATGAAATACTATATAATTGAATGAACAATTAAATAAATCATATCCCGATAAAACCATTAAACCTCTAAAATTTCCGCTTCTTTTTCTTTTAGAATGGCATCAATGTTTTTAATCTCTTCGTCCGTTACCTTCTGAATTTCTTTTTCACCTTGCTTTAAATCATCTTCGGTGATCAGACCTTCTTTTTGTCCATCTTTAAGATCCTGAATGGCATGACGACGAATGTTTCGCATAGCAACCTTGCATTCTTCTCCGTACTTTTTAACCAGTTTGACCAGCTCTTTACGGCGTTCCTCGGTTAACTGGGGAATCAGTAAACGGATAATTTTACCGTCATTAGAGGGATTAAAACCCAGGTCAGATTTTAAAATACCCTTTTCGATGGCCGGAATAGCGGTTGCATCATAAGGGCTTACAACGATCATGCGTGGCTCAGGAGTACTGATGTTTGCCAATTGATTCAAACTTGTCGGTGATCCATAATAATCCACCATGACCTTGTCAAGAATTCGGGGATTGGCTCGACCAGCCCGGAGACTTCCCAAACTTTCATTAAGGTTTTTAAGGGCTTTATCCATTTTTTCATTTGCTGTGGCTTTGATCTCATTAACCATCTTCTATACCTCCTGAATAATTGTTCCGATTTTTTCGCCCATAATTGCACGTAAAATATTTTTCGGTTCATTTAAACCAAACACTAGAATAGGGATGTGATTATCCATACATAATGAGGTTGCGGTTGAATCCATGACCTTCAGGCCTTGATTCAGTACATCTATGTATGATAATTCAGAATAGCGGACTGCATCCGGGTTAACCAGGGGATCTGAATCGTACACCGCATCAATGCTTTTTGCCAAGAGGATAATTTCAGCATCAATTTCTGCTGCTCGCAGGGCAGCCGTTGTATCGGTCGTGAAAAAGGGATTTCCGGTACCGCAGGCAAAAATAACAACCCGTCTTTTTTCGAGATGTCGAACGGCTTTTCTGCGGATATAGGGCTCGGCAATTTGTTTCATTTCAATTGCAGTTTGAACCCGGACGGGCACGTCCATTTCTTCCAGAACATCCTGTAAACCGAGGGCATTGATGCAGGTGGCAAGCATTCCCATGTAGTCGGCGGTTGATTTATCCATCCCTTCGCCGCTTCGTCCCCGCCAGAAATTACCACCGCCGACAACAATGGCTATTTCAACACCCAATTCAAAAACCTCTTTGATCTGGCTGCAGATAGCTTGTACCGTCGGCGTATCAATACCATGGCTGGTTGTACCGGCTAATGCTTCTCCACTTAATTTTATGATGACACGTTTGTATTTCGGTTCCAATAAAACTCCCCCTTTCATTTTCTTTATTATATCGTAATGTGAAATAATTTACAATCGAATCAACGGTAAAAAAAGAACACGAATGTGTTCTTTTTCAGCGTTTATGCGTTTAATTGCTTCGCTACTTCTTCGGCAAAGTTTTCTTCTTTTTTCTCTAAACCTTCACCCATCTGGAAGCGGGCAAAGCGTCGGATTTTGACATTTTCGCCGATGGTCATAATTTGCTCTTTAACCAGATCTTCAATAGTCAGATCGGGATTCTTAACAAAAGGTTGTTCCAACAGACAAATTTCTTTATAATATTTGCTGACACGGCCTTCAACCATTTTATCAACGATTTTTTCTGGTTTGCCTTCATTGAGCGCCTGAGCTCGAAGAATTTCTTTTTCTTTTTCAATTTCTTCCATTGGCACTTCTTCTTTGGTTACATATAAAGGATTGGCAGCAGCAATGTGCATTGCCACGTCTTTAACAAAATTTTTAAATCCTTCATTTTTAGCAACGAAATCAGTTTCGCAGTTAATTTCGACGAGTACGCCAATTTTTCCACCCATATGGATATACGCTTCAACGATTCCTTCAGCGGCAACACGGCCAGCTTTTTTATTGGTAGCAGCCAGTCCTTTTTCCCGCAGATAAACCATTGCGTCTTCGATATTTCCGTCTGTTTCAACAAGCGCTTTTTTGCAGTCCATCATTCCGGCACCACTTTTAGCGCGTAATTCTTTTACTAATTTTGCGTCCACTTTTCTCCTCCTGATCGTAATTATAAACTATTCTGCTTCAGTAACTTCTGCAGCTTCTTCGACTTCGTCAACGTCGCTGACAACTTCTTCGACGACAGCTACTGGTGCTACTTCAATTTCTTCTTCGACTTGTTCGCCCTGACGTCCTTCAATAATCGCATCAGAAATAACTGAAAGAATCAAAGCAACCGCACGAATCGCATCGTCATTACCAGGAATGATATAGTCAATTTCATCAGGATCGCAGTTTGTATCTACGATACCGATAATTGGAATACCCAGTTTTTTAGCTTCAGCAATGGCAATTCTTTCTTTCTTTGTATCGATAACAAAAATTGCACCCGGAACACCCTTCATATCTTTGATGCCGCCCAGGAATTTTTGTAATTTTTCACGCTGACGTTTCAGCTGAATAACTTCTTTTTTAGGCAGAAGATCAAAGGTACCATCTTCTTCCATTTGTTCCAATTCATTTAATCGTTCAATTCGTTTGCTGATGGTACCGAAGTTTGTTAAGGTTCCACCTAACCAACGATGATTCACGCAATAGCTGCCGCTACGTTTTGCTTCTCGTTCGATGCTTGTCTGAGCTTGTTTTTTGGTTCCGACAAACAGAATTTCTTCGCCGTTTTCAGCCAGTTCTTTGACAAACGCATACGCTTTTTCAATTCGTTTCACAGTTTGTTGTAAATCAATGATGTAAATACCATTTCTTTCTGTGAAAATATATGGAGCCATTTTTGGATTCCATCGTCGTGTCTGGTGCCCGAAATGCACCCCTGCTTCTAATAATTGTTTCATTGAAACACATGCCATAATTCATTCCTCCTTGGTTTTTCCTCCATTCTCATCAATCAAGAACATCGACCAGCAAACCGGCACCTGATGTCTTTCAGAGAATGTGTGTAATACATACCGATATATATTAACATAGCGTTGCTGTTAATACAAGTTATTTTTTTATTTAGAGTAAATATTTTTGATAATTATCCCGCTTTTCAGAGATATTAAAGACCCGTTCCACGTAATTCATATCAATGACAAAATCGTCCTGTTCGTAATCGGACGCATAAAAGGATATTTCTTCCAGTAATTTTTCCATTACGGTGTGCAGCCGCCGGGCCCCGATGTTTTCGTCTTCTTCATTTTGAAGATAAGCAATTTTAGCAAGATACCGGACTGCTTCGTCCTCAAAAATCAGATTGACATCCTCGGTTCGGATCAGCTGCTGATATTGCTTAATGACCGAGTTTTCAGTATGGGTCAGAATCTGAATAAAGTCTTCTTCAGTCAAACTGTCCAGCTGGACACTGATCGGGAAACGACCCTGGAGCTCGGGAATCATGTCAGAAATTTTTGACACATGAAAGGCCCCGGCTCCAATAAAGAGAATAAAATCGGTTTTGATCGGACCATATTTGGTGTTAACCGTGCTGCCTTCAACAACTGGCAGGATATCCCGTTGAACCCCTTCCCGGGACACATCGGGTCCGTGGTTGTTGCCGTTACCGATAATTTTGTCAATTTCGTCGATAAAGATAATGCCATTCTGTTCGGCATCCTTGACACCCTGTTCGTTGACCTGATCCATGTCAATTAACTTTTGGGCTTCCTGATTGATCAGGATTTTCCGAGCCTCAGAGATTTTGACATTTTTCTTTTTTTTCTTTTGAGGCAAAAAGTCACCAAGAATATCATTCATATTGAATGACATACTATCGCTGTTCATTCCCTGCATAATACCAATAGTTTTAGAACCGTCGTCATCCACTTCAATTTCAATCATCTGGTCTTCCAGCCGACCAGCGGCCAAATCCTTTGATAGCGCTTCCCGTTTTTCTTTTTTGGTCTGCTCTTTTTCGGCATCTCCTTCGAGTTCCGATAGTGTTGGGGTTGTCGGCGGGGATGGTTTCATAAAAATGTCAAAGGGGGTTTTTAGGGTTTCTTTGACTTTTTTTGAAGGTACCAGAATATCCAGAATAATTTTATTGGCATTTATTTCGGCTTCGGCATAAACTTCTTTCATTTTTTCCTGTTGAACGTTTCGGATGGCTGTATTGACCAGATCCCGAACCATCGACTCAACATCCCTGCCAACATAACCGACTTCGGTAAATTTAGTTGCCTCAACCTTGATAAATGGTGCTTTCACCAGCTTCGCCATTCGTCGGGCTATCTCGGTCTTCCCGACCCCGGTTGGTCCAATCAAGATGATGTTTTTAGGCGTGAACTCATCGATCAGATCGGCTGGTAACAACGACCGTCGATAGCGATTGCGAATCGCCACAGCCACAGCTTTTTTTGCCGCTTCCTGACCAATGATATAACGGTTTAGTTCGGTAACGATTTTTTTTGGTGTTAGTTCTTTCATTAGCATTCTTCCGTTTCTATAATACTTCAACAGAAATATTATTGTTGGTAAAGACACATATTTCTGAAGCAATCTTTAATGATTCGTAGACCATTTCTTCGGCACTGAGGTTTGAATGACTTTTTAAAGCCCGGGCTGCGGCAAGTGCATAGGATCCACCTGAACCAATGGCCGCCACATCATCATCCGGTTCAATGACTTCGCCGTTCCCTGATAAGACCAGGGTCTCGGCTTCGTCCATGACAATCAGCAGGGCTTCAAGTTTCCTGAGAATCTTATCTGAGCGCCACTCCTTGGCCAATTCCACTGCGGAACGTTTTAAATTACCGTTGTACTGTTCAACCTTGTGCTCAAATTTTTCGCACAGGGTAAAGGCATCGGCAACCGATCCGGCAAACCCCACCAGGATTTTATCATGATAGATTCGTCTGATTTTAGTGGCTTTGTTTTTCATGATTGTTTTTTCGCCCATGGTTACCTGACCATCTCCAGCTATGGCGACTTGACCGTTATGACGGATTCCTACGATGGTTGTTGCATGAAACATAGTTATTCTCGCTTTCTTAACACTTGTACTTTAGTTATTCGGCCATTGGTGCTTTATAACCGCAATCTTTTTTATCACAATAGATTGATTTGCGTTTTCCCAGGCCTTTTTGAAAAAGAGTTGATCCGCAGACCGGACATTTTTCAGGAATGGGCAAGTCCCAGTTCATATAGTCACAATCCGGGTAATTGTTACAGGAATAAAAGGTTCGTCCAGTTTTTGAGGTTCGCTTAACAATATCGCCACCGCAAACGGAACAGATCCCCCCGGTTTTTTCAAAATAGGGTTTGGTATTTTTACAGTCCGGAAAGCCGGGGCAGGCCAGAAAGCGGCCATATTTTCCTTTTTTAATGACCATTCGGCGGCCGCATAATTCGCAATCCACATCTGATTCGGGATCAGCGATAGTTACTGATTCAGCCTTTTCCTGGGCATTGGTCAGTTCTTTTTCAAAACCCTGATAAAAGTTTTTAAGCAATTCAATCCAGTCAGTTTGGCCATCAGAAACGGCATCAAGACGATCTTCCATTTCGGCGGTAAAGGAAATATTTACCACATCACTGAAATATTCTTTCATCAGATGGGTTACCGTGACACCAAGTTCGGTCGGCTTGAAATGCTTGTCTTCCACTTCCACATAGTCCCGGTTTTTAATGGTTGCAATGGTCGGTGCATAGGTACTGGGTCGACCGATGCCTTTTTCTTCAAGGATTTTAACCAATGAGGCCTCGGTGTAGCGGGCCGGAGGCTTGGTGAATTTCTGCTCTTTTGTTGTTTTAAGCCGTTCCAGGTCATCGCCGATGGCCAGTTCCGGCAAGATACTGTCATCATTTTTACCAGCCCCTTTGCCAACCCGGGTAAAACCGTCAAACTTTTGGGTTTCGCCTTTGGTTTTAAAAATCAGATTGCTGCAGGCTACATCCACATCGGTAACGAAATACTGGGCATCAGCCATCTGACTGCAGAGCAGTCTTTCCCAGATCAGCTTGTACAAACGATACTGGTCTGGCTCCAGTGAATTGCGGGCCTCTTCAGGCGTCAGCATGACCGATGACGGACGAATGGCTTCGTGGGCATCCTGGACATTTTTCTTCTTTCCGGCTTTTTTTTCAGTGCCCAGATAATCATCGCCAAAATGTTCTATTATATATTCCTTGCTCTCAGCAACCGCTTCGTCAGCAATCCGGGTTGAGTCGGTTCTTAAGTAGGTGATCAAACCGGTCAGCCCACTGCCCTTGATATCAACCCCTTCGTAGAGCTGCTGGGCCAGACGCATGGTGCGTTGAGTTGTGAAGCCCAGAACCTTATACGCTTCCTGCTGGAGGGTACTGGTGGTAAAGGGTAGCGGTGGTTTTTGATAACGAATCCGCTTTTTAACATTTTCAACGACAATGGGATGGGCGTTTACTACCTTTTCCAGCCGAATGGCCTCTTCGGCGTTGGTAATGGTTTTCTTTTTGCCATCTTCCGAATAAAATTTGGAGATGAAGGTTTTTTCGTCATCGGCTTTTTTTAAAAGCAGCTCCAGGTTCCAATACTCTTCGGGAATAAAGGCGGCAATCTCCTCTTCCCGATCGACAATAATTCTGGTGACAACGGATTGAACCCGACCACCACTAAGCCCCTTCTTTACTTTTTTCCACAAAAAAGGACTCAGTGAATACCCAACCAGTCGATCCAGAATCCGCCGGGCCTGTTGTGAATTGACTAAATCGATATCGATTATGCGTTTATTTTCAATGGCCGCATTGACAGCTTTTTTGGTAATTTCATGGAACTCAATCCGGCATTTGGTTGCTAAATCGATTTCCAGAAAATTTGCCATATGCCAGGAAATCGCTTCTCCTTCCCGGTCAGGGTCAGTGGCCAGATAGACCTGATCGGCTTTTTTTGCAGCATTTTTCAGTTTTTTCAGTAATTCCGCTTTGCCCCGGATTTTTATATAGTCCGGTTTAAAATCTTCTTCTATATTAATACCAATTCGGCTTTTGGGCAGATCAATTACGTGTCCCATCGTCGCTTCAACTTCGTAGCCTTTTGGTAAATACTTCTTAATCGTTTTTGCTTTTGCCGGCGATTCAACGATAACCAAGGTTTTACTCATTGAATACCTCCTTCTCTCTTAATAGTAACGACGCTTTTCTCTTAAAATAGCAACATTATAGCAAATCTTTCCACAAAATACAAACTTATGCAGTCGAATATAACGCATTGTCCTTAAATTAACAGGATATTTCCGTATTTAATTTGAATGATCTCTGCTATTTCCATCATCGTCAGCAGACTATTTACCTGATTGATGGGTAATCCGGAGCCTGCCACCAACTCATCAATGGTGCGATAACCCTTTTTAATCAGATCAAAGAGTAGCCGTTCATTCGGATTGGTCAGTTTTAACTCAGTCTGTTTGTTATAAACGTCAGTCTTTGCTTCCGTGTGATCCGTCCATTGATCGAATAAAACATAATCCTCTAAAATATCACGGGGATCGGTAACAAGTTTTGCACCTTCTTTTAGTAATTGGTTTCCACCAGCCCAGTTGCAAGTGCCAATATCCCCGGGGATTACATAAACATTCTTGCCCTGTTCCAAGGCATGGTTGACCGTGATCAGTGATCCGCTTTTTTTACGGGCTTCTATCACCAGAACACCCTGGGAAAGCCCACTGATTAATCGATTTCGTTGTGGAAAGTGATATGGCAGGGGTTTATCACCCAAATTAAATTCACTGAGCAGCAGACCTTTTTGGGCCATCAAATCAAAAATCTTTTGATTGACCCGGGGATAGCAGATGTCAATACCGGTTCCTAAAACGCCAATCGTGCTCCCCAGTTCATTGATACTGCCCCAGTGACTCTTGCCGTCAATGCCATCAGCTAAGCCGCTGACAATAGTAATCCCCACTGAAGATAGAGATTGTGAAAATAACTTGGCGTGTTTTTCGCCAGCTACCGTGGGGTTGCGGGAACCGATTATGGCAATCGATAGTGGTGCCTGAAGCAGTGATAAATCACCTTTGGCATAAAGAGCCAATGGCGGCGTGTAAAGATTTAAGAGCGACTCCGGAAACTGGGGGTCATGACGCAGAAGCAGTGTAATTTTATTTTTTTCCAAATATGATAAATCCTGAGTTGCCTGCACCAGCGATCGAGACTGGAAAAAATAATTAACTGTCTTTTCATCAATGATCTTCGTCATCAAAAGGGTTTCGGGACTTAATGAATAAATCACACAGGGAGATAAAAATTGTTCGATCAGCATATTTTTTTGTTTGAGGGAAATTTTTTTTAGCCGCATAAACCATAGCCAATAAATTAAATCTTTCACCGTTTTCTTGTCCCCTTTGCATTTCGGATCACGTAGTGTATCATCATTATAATGGCAAAGAAAAGCCTTGGCAATCAAAAAGACCCGGCGCTGGTATCAAATCTCAGCGCCGGGCATTTTTTTATTATAATTATTCAATGACTTTTAATTCGGTATTAATATTCTGCGTAACATCCTGTCCAAACCATTTCATGGACAGCTCGGTTAATTTTCCATTTTCCCGTAGAGTATCCAGAGCCGTATTTAACTGTTCATTGAAGGCTGTGTCAGCTTTTCTGACGGTGATGCCGATGGGTTCATTTGACAAGACATCAGATGAAATTGCGTAGACATCCGGTTTTAGTGTGGTATAGAATTGAGCAACACTGATATCCGTCATAATGTTATCAATTTGCTTTCCTTCCAGTGCGGCGAAGGCGTCAAGCATGGCATCATATTTATTCACAGTATATTCAACGTTTTCCTGGGTTTTTAAAGCCTCCGCAGCATAATCAGCGGTGGTTTCGATTTGAACGCCGACTGTTTTTCCAGCCAGATCCTTTGGTGTTTTTGCCGGAGTCGCATCTTTACGAGAGACAATAACAATCCCATTGGCAAGGTATGGATCTGTCATATTAAAACCGCTTAGCCGTTCTTCCGTAATGCTGGTTCCCGATAAAACAATATCATACTGGTTGGCATTCAGACCATTAAAAATGCCGTCCCAAGCTGTTGGCACCCATTTAATCTCAACTCCGAGCTCATCTGCCAGGGCCTGACCCAGGTCGATATCAAATCCGACCAGTTCATTGTTTTCATCCCGGAATTCCAGTGGCAGATACATGTCATTGGTTCCGGCGGTTAACACGCCATCGGCCAGCGGATCTACGTTACTGGTCGATTTACTGCCACAGCCAGTCAACAACAAGGCAGCTCCTAATACAATTGCTACTAATGCATAACTTTTTCTTTTCATTTTTTCCTCCTACGGTATAAGTTTCATCTTTCATTATATTTGGCCATGCATAAAAATTCAAGTTATATTTCCCGAAATTAAATAAACAGCTGAAATTTGCTATTGCATTTCAGCTGTTTGTTGGTTTTACTAAAATTTTCTAATCTGCCCGATTGCCAGGAATCAAAAGAACCGATGCAGAAGCATGACGGACAATATTATGGCTGACACTGCCCAAGAAAATTTCTTTAATAAAGCCTCGCCCCTGGGTGCCCATCACAATCATGGGAATTCGTTCCTCATCAACCAACTTAATAATCTCTGAAGTGGGTGCTCCGTAACGGATCTTTATTTCTACTTCAACTGTGTTGAGAAGTTGCAATTCATCTTTAAGCTTCTGGAGGCGACTATTGTCTATTTCATTGAACTCAACCAGTCGATGGAGCAGATATGGATTTATTTTGGATTCATCCTGAATATGAAAAATCGTCACCTTATTGACACCTTGTTTGACCATTTCTTTAACATATTCAAAGGCAATATCGGCATTTTCCGAAAAATCGGTGGGAAACAAGATATGATCAATTTGATCATTTGAATTTCTGACCGTTTGATCCTGATGATTGTCCTTAACGAGCATGATGGGTTTTGTCGAACCATAGATTATATCGTAAGCAACCCCACCTAAAAAAAGGGCACCTACCATGGAGTGCTTTTCAGCTCCGACAACAATTACTGCGTAATCACCGTCTTGGGCAATCTGATTAATTTCACTTTTTAAATTGCCGGAAATGATTTGAGTTTTTACGGTAAATCCCTGCTCAGTTAGGATCTCAGACTGATTTTTCAGGTTCTCATTAAATATGGATGTTAAATAGGAGGAAACACCAGAGTCAACGTCATGGGGATTAAAACATTGAAGCAGTAAACATTCCGTCGCACCCAGAGCACGAAGACTTCTGATACATTTCACCATCTCATTCGATGCGTTGGAAACCTCGGAAACAACGATTATCTTTTCAAACATATCAATCCTCCATAATTATAAAATAAAGTTACTATTTTATTTATAACCTTTTGCGAATTGATTAAACGCATAATCAAAAATTGTGTCTATTTTTTACTGGCTTTGAATCGTATCGATCAGTAACATGTTTTTTAGTGTTATGAAGTCGTCACCCTCTGTCTCGATCAGATGCAACGAATTGATCATGTTTTCTGAGAGCTTAGCCAGGGTTATCTGATGATTCTTTATGAACGCATCCGTTTTTGACTGATACGTAGAAATTGCTTGCTGAATCTTCTGATTGGCAGTTTCCTCCAGTGTTGCTATTTGCGCTTTGAGGAGCATCACTTCATCGGATAGTTGTTCATTCGTTTTGATTAACTGATTATTTTCAGTGATTAACGCACGACGTTCTTTAAGAATGTCCTCATACTGATATTTTAGGACATCCTTTTCCGGCAGCTGTTGATCAGCCGAACCGCTTGCTGGTGTTATCTCGCTCAGATTGGTGCTGGCATAGGCTTCAAGTTCAGTACTTAACTCCCGAACCATCGCCTTAAGCTGATCCAGTTGCGCTTTCATTTCTTGGCTTTCCTGCTCATAACTCAAGTATTCTTCGAGTTTAGTTTGTGAGTTGATGGCGGCGTCGCCAGGATGCGTATCAATAACTTCAACCGGTTGCGGCACCGGGTTAATACTTAGTTCATTAACCAGGCGATTCAATTCTTCGTTTTCTCTTTTTAATGCATCAATTTGATTTGCCATTTCACCTTTTGAACTTTTACAGAGATTATACATTTCGCCGTATTGATCCCGTTCCTGTTTTAACATCGTTATCATGGCAGCGTATTCTTCAAGTCGATTATTAAAGGATTCCTCGGCACTGCTTAAGCTATCGGTTAGATTGTCAATATACTCGGTGACCTGTTTTTTGTTGTATCCGCCCATTTCTTTTCCAAAAGATAATTTTGTTTTTGATTTTACTGACTTATCTCTGAGCTCATCTAAGGTTAGTTGTTCGGATTTTTTTGCCATGATTTATTATACCTTTCTAAATTATTGACTGACGACAAGACGCTGATTGACTTCCAGGTGATATTTTTGACAGGAGCCCGATTGAAGCTCCAGTACCCAGTATGCATTTTTAACATGGGGACTGACTTTTCCCGGCCTCATGTGGTGTTCCAGATGTAGGATCTTGCCATCTTTTGAGAAAAAGATCACATCAATCGGAAATTTCATCCCAAAGGTATGAACCTGATTGCATTTTTTGAGTAAGAGTCCCTGGTTATCAGCTAATTCGGTGGTTCTTAATAAACCGACCAATCGGGTGACGAAGTTATCTGCGACTTGTATTTCACTAAACAGGAGTGTGTCATTTTTAAAAATACGACATGTTTTCATTTATTATACCCCTTAACCAAACTGTTTAACAAGCTGTAAAATTGTTGGCCCCAAAAGAACAATAAATAGTACTGGAAGAACGAAAAAAACCAGTGGAATCATCATTTTGACCGGTGCTTTCATGGCTTTTTCTTCGGCTCGTTGTCTTCTTTTTATTCGCAATTCTTCGGATTGTGCTTTCAAGACATGATTAATGGGAATTCCCAATTGTTCCGCCTGAATAATTGAACCCACAAAGGTTTTTAATTCTTCAACCGAATTACGATCAGCCAAGCTTTTGAGGGCATCTTTGCGGGGCTTTCCATAGTTAATTTCAGAATGAACAATATTCAGTTCGGCAACCAGAACGCCACTTAAACGCTCGCCAATTTTAATAAGCGCCGAATCAAAACCCAGTCCCGCTTCCATGGTGACACAAAGGATATCCATAATATCCGGCAATTCATTGGAAATTGCGCCTTGACGTTTGTTTATTTTGAGTTTTAAAAAAACAACCGGTGCGATAATTCCCAATAACATACAGACGAAAACAAATAATAATTCATTTAAAATATTCCAGCGGGTGAACAAAGTTATAAAAAATGCACCAATAAAAAAGCCACCAAAAACAATAATCCGGATCGCATTGTATTCATTGACGGCAAGCTGAAGTCCGGCGAGTCTGAGATTTGTCTCGGTTTTTTTATTTGTGGCACTCCCTTTTTTGGGAAACAGTGATGATATTTTTTTAATTAACGATTGGTAAATGGGCAGAATGACCCGTTGAAAAAAAGGTTTCTCAAACTCATCATCAAGATCATTTTTGTTTCTTTTTTTAATCGAACCGAGTCTTTTCCTTTTGGTATCGGCAATGCTCGCCTGATTGTAAAACATGATTAGAATCAGGATAAAAATCAGTGATGAAACACTGATCACCAAAAAAAACATCTGCGTCACCTCATTTCTTTACGATTTAATCGTCAAAATTTTATATTGACGATTCTTCGGATAATCAGATAGCCAATTACTTCCATTACAATAGCAATGACTACCATGGCAATACCGAGATTGGATTCAAAGAATATGGTTACATAATCGGGATTAAATAACAAAAACACAAGTATAATTACCAAGGGCATTAAACCCACCACAAGACCTGAGGTTCTGGCAGTTGCTGTCAAAACTTTGATCTCATTTTTTATTTTAAACCGTTCTTTGATGGTTCCCGAAATATTGGTTAAAATTTCTGAGAGATTCCCGCCGGTCTGGCGCTGTATCAGAATTGCTGAAACAATCATCATGAAATTCTGACTGCCAATTTTGTCAGATAACCGGGTTAAAGACGTTTCAATGGAGCTGCCTAATTTTAACTCCTTAACAACCCGGCCAAATTCTTCCGAAATGGGGTTTGGCATTTCAGTTGATATGCTGACTAACGCCTGCTGAAAGGTGAGACCAGCTTTCAAACAACTGCTCATGATACTGATGGCATCAATTAGTTGCTGTTCAAACAGTTCGACTCGAGTTGCCCGTTTTTTATTCACATAAAGCGGCGGTACCAATAACCCAAATAGCAGTAAAATAATTGAAAAGATAATATTGCCGCCCAGCATAAACACCAGGGTTGAGGGAATCATCGACAAGCCAATCCAGAGAAGCAGAAATTCAGAAGGTCGGATCAGAATACCAGACATTGACAAATCATTTTCCAGTTTTTTAAGCACCTTGTGTTTGGATTTTTCCCGACTTTTTCGGGCTTTTTTTAAATTTGTCAAGTCGGTTGCACTCAGGCTTGTCAGGCCGTTAAACCGCTTTTGCATCTGGCGTTGATCCGCTGAAATGGCGTAAAGCAACAGCAATACCAGAAAAAATACTGTAAGCATCATTAATAAGGTGACGATGATCGCATTCATTGCATTACTCCGTATAAACTCATTTACTCGATGAACCAATCATCATTAATCATTACACCATTATGAGCAATTTTCTCTAAACATCGGGGCTTGATCCCCATGCTTTTAAAGCGTCCTTTGAATTTTCCATCGGTGTCCAATTGTCCGGTCATTTCATAGCTGAAAATGTCCTGCATAACAATGACATCTCCTTCAAGACCCGTAACCTCTGTAATATTTACCACCTTTCGGGTTCCATCCCGGAGTCGTGATTGCTGGATGATGATGTCAATGGCTGAGGTCGTCTGATCTCGGATTGCCCGCAACGGCAAATCCATCCCTGACATCAAAACCATCGTCTCGATACGAGACAGAGAGTCTCTTGGTGAATTGGCATGAATGGTGGTCAATGAACCGTCATGGCCAGTGTTCATAGCCTGAAGCATATCGATGGTTTCTGCCGAACGAACCTCTCCGACAATGATCCGATCCGGCCGCATTCGCAGGGCATTGACGACCAGTTCCCGAATTGAGACCTTTCCTCGTCCTTCCAGATTGGATGGTCGACTTTCCAGGGTAATCACATGATCCTGTAACAGCCGCAGTTCGGCCGAATCCTCAATGGTGATAATCCGTTCGTTATCCGGAATAAAGCTGGAAAGCACATTGAGCATGGTTGTTTTCCCGCTGCCGGTTCCACCGGATACAATAATATTCAGTTTGCCCTTAACACAGGCTTCCAAAAACGACAGCATTTTTTTTGATATTGATCCAAAACCCAATAATTGATCAGTGGTAATTGGTTTTTTGGAGAATTTTCGAATGGTAATAACCGGCCCGACCAGAGAAAGCGGTGGAATCACCACGTTGACCCGGGAACCATCTTTTAACCGGGCATCGACCATCGGACTGGACTCATCGATGTGACGGCCTACCGAAGATACAATCCGGTCAATCACGTTCATCACATGCTGATTGTCCTTGAAAACCACCGGCGATAATTGAATCTTCCCTTTTTTTTCAATATAGACCCGGTTATAACCGTTAACCATGATCTCGGAAATATCCGGATCATTTAAAAGCACTTCCAGCGGTCCATAGCCGATAATCTCATTGAGTAATTCTTCGGTAATACGGCTGCGATCCAGGCGGTTGACATTTTCCGCTTCAACCGCCATGACATTTTCCAGGATTCGCAGGATTTCGATGGGATTTTCTTTGCCGACCGTGTCAACCTTACTGCTATTGATTTCATTAATTACTTCCTGGTGAACCCGATTTTTCAGATCCTGATGGATATCAACATGTATAATGTCTTTCTTTCCTTCTTCCTGATCCTTGTCTTTTTGTCCCAGTCGTTGTTGTTCCATTCTTTCCAGCAGTCCCATTTTTTTACCTCTTTTATCGATTCTTTCTTTTTAACTAACTCGATGGTCAATGGTATTGACGATATATTGCGCCAGTTTTTTTAGGTTCTTGCTAATTTCCGACTTAGGTGCGTCCAAGACAACGGGGATTCCCTTGTTATGAGCGGTTGTCGCTGTCTTGAAATCAAAAACGATGGTATTTTTAACCGGTTCATTTAAAACCCGCTGCATATCCTTTAAGCTGATCAATCCCTTTGTTATCCGATTGATCACCAGTTCCGTTTTTTCTTTCTGTTGCAGGGACTCTAGAATATTGAGGGTAATTTTGGTGTTGCGCAAGGTTGAGATATCCTGAACAGTAATTAACAGTACCAGGTTTGAATTCTCGATGGCTGCCATGGTAATGTCACTAAACACCGGTGCGGTATCAATCAGAATATAGTCATAAAAGGGCCGCATGGTATTAATCATGGTTTCGATGTTTTTAGGGGTTACATATTCGGCATATTCGGGACTTTTGGGGGCACAGACAATGCTGACCCCGGAAAAATGCAAGGCCATCATCCGTTTGATGGCGTCAATATCACCGGCATCGTTGCCCTGTGATAATTCAGAAATAGTATCCTTCGGGTCAATATCAAAGTAAACATTGACATCCCCAAATTGGAGATCAGCATCGATTACCGCGACCTTTTTACCCATTTTTGCCAGCGATACCGCTAAATTTATAGCAATGGTTGTCTTACCAATCCCGCCTTTGGCACCAAATACCGTAATTATCCGGGATTGCATATTATTGGATGCCGTGATATCCGCATTTTCCAAACGGGATTTTTCCATGTAATGAGCCAATTCGATGTTTTCCTGTAACGTTTCAGCATCAATGGGGAACTGTAGTACTTTGCGGATCCCGGCCAACATGACTTTTTCGATCATGCTTACATCAAAACTGTCACAGATAAGAATTACTGCACATCCGGGAATTCGGATATATATTTTTTCAGCCAAATCGATGGCTGCTTTGTAGTCATCTTCACATTGAATAATCAGCACATGGGGTTTCAAACTGATGGCTTTCTCCAGAACATTTTCATCCTGTTTTGAGAAACCGATAAATGCCACGCTGTCACTGCGAAGCAGGCTTTTAATTTCATAGATCCGATTGTCATTATTTCCGACAATCATTACCTTTATCTTTTCCATGGCGTTTACCCCATTTTTTTCTATAATATATGAATTATTATTTATTGCCGAATTAGATTAAGGCATGAACGGCTTTGGACCCAAAATGGCCTTGTCAACTGGTGAGCGGAGTACCAGACGATACTTCGGTGTTTGATCGATTGACAGCGCATAGGTAACTTTCTCGACCTCAGTTGCTGGTACCGATACCGTTACTGAGGTGTATTCCCCGCCTTTGTCGCCAGTGCTTATTGGGCCAATTTCCAGGATTTCGATATTCTCGACAACATATTGTGAAACGACACCATTTTCTTTTGTGATCCAAATAGTGACAAGATCAACACGATCTCCCTTGACTAAATATCCACCTACCCCTTTTTCTTCATCGACCAGAATGGTCAGCGCCCGATAATTCGGTTCGATGGCGTAGGATAAATTATTATTTTCCTGATTGGTATCACTTAAACGACTGGTCAGGATCTGTTCATTGGCCTCAATGTTTTCCTTGGTGATACGCCCCAGAACATCCTCCGGATTGGCAATTGACAGTTGGTGAACCATCTCAATTGGTACTTCTTCGGTTGTTAGCATCTCTTTTTCAATGACGGTTCCCTTGGGAATGGCCTGAGTTGCCAAAACAACGGGCTGTGTCGCCTGGTCTTTGCCTTTTTGCAGGGAGATTGCAAATTGAAAAACTGCAAATCCGGTGATCACCGATACGATCAATGCAATTATTACGAGTTTTTTCATCGATTTCTCCATTCAACTGATTAATGGGTTTATAAATGGTATTTACCCAAAATACCGGTAATTATTAATTATTCGGAAAGGATCAAATTATATAATCCAAAATCCCCATCGGTTCCTTCCCCGACGTTACTTCCTGAAGAAGCGCCATTTGACACCATATTTAAGAATGAACCAGTGATTTCACCTTTATCAGTTTGATTTTCCAGAAGAAACGCGGCAAATCCCTCCACTACAACGGTTTGTTTATCAACCGTATACGAGTAAATGGGCACCTTGACAATTCTCGGGCATGTCGGTTCGAAATTATCAGTAGTGCAGCCAACACCGCCGCTGAGCGCACCAAAATGGGTACAACCGTTGTAACGTTCATCAAAGCCCTGAAAAGTAGGTCCTTCCATGTTTCCCATTTCTTTTAAGAGAACATCGCCAACACTGATTTCACCGGCATAACCCTGGGTAATCCAAATCCGATAATCGCTGGCTCCCCCTCCTTGGCCATCGAGATCAAGTGCTCCAAAAAAGGATGGGGAATCGCTCCAAACATTTTTTTCCCCGTATTTCAAAGTTACGTGCGTCAGGTTATTGCTGGCCAACCTTAATTCCATTTCCTCTTTCGTCAAGCCAATTGGTGCCACCCCAGTGGTTCTGATAACTGGCGACAGTTTTGCCACAGCCGTTCGGGTAAGGTCCAAATAATCGACTCCAAATATTTTGGCAAAATACATCGGTACCGTATTATCAACAGTAACACGAATTTCAGTATATTGACCATTACTGATTTTCCCCAGAATGACATCCTCAGGCGTTAAATCCGGAAAACCATTAAGATCGGCATAATTAATGGCACTCTCTTTAATCTGATTGACCTTGGTGGTGTTTCCCGTTTCGATGGGTAGTAACCGCCCGGATGAATATACGGCTGCATCCGCAGCTTTTTGCTGTTCTCCAGTACTTAAAAACGCCAACCCCAGATCGATTACCAATGCCAGCATTCCCATAATAAATACCATCGAAACGGCCACAATAATCAACGCATCACCTTGTTCGGATTTTTTTATCTGTCTATAGGGAAATTTTTTTAATAAGTTCATTATCTGTCTCATTTACTCCACCTTCATGGTACAGGATGAAGAAAGATTCATGGTTTCACCCTGAACAAAAACACCAACAATTGGAGTCAATATATTCACATCATCACTGATAACGATGATTACATCACCAAGACGGGGGTTTGATGTATTTGTAAACGTGATGCTGATGTCTACAGTGTCGGCAATGTTCTCAGGAGCAATTGTCCGAATATGCTCTTCAATTGCTGTCTTACTGGTTGAATGAACGATTGCATAGCGTGCGCCTTCTCTTGCGGCATAATCAATACTGTTCTGATTCATAAACAGCCAACCAAAATCGATAATTGCGCACAAAATCATAATCAAAATTGGCAGGGTGATAGCAAGCTCAACAATTGCTTGCCCGTCTTCTTTTTTAAACCGTTTGATTATGTTTGCAAACATTTTTCCTCCCTGATCATTCATCCTGAAGATCTGATTTATTTAACTGTAACTGGAGCAGATCGTTTAACCGACTAAAAAAGGCATATTGATTACGTCCGGCAGAAATCTCCACTTTGACGTTGCCAATATGCCACTGGTTTCTTCACAGTAAACACAATAACTACCTGTAGGCTTTATGCTGCTAATTGGGTTCCAATATCCGTAAAAAATTGACCGATTTGAGGGCCCAGTAACCAGATGGCAGCAATGGCAGCCAATGCAATCCCGGCAATAATCAGACCATATTCAACCATACCCTGTCCATCTTCTTCTCTGATCATGCGTGATAATCCGTTTTTCATTTTATTTTCTCCTTTTAATTTAGTATCTTCAATAAATTATTATCGTTTATGCAGCTAATTGAGTACCAATATCGGTAAAGAATTGACCGATTTGCGGGCCTAGTAACCAGATGGCAGCAATGGCAGCCAATGCAATCCCGGCAATAATCAAACCATACTCAACCATACCCTGTCCATCTTCTTCTCTGATCATGCGTGACAATCCGTTTTTCATCTCTTTCTTCTCCTTTATATTTTATGATTCGTGCTTAATTTTTTAAATAGTCTACTTCATTATGCCGCCATCTGCGTTCCGATATCCGTAAAGAACTGACTGATTTGTGGTCCCAGTAGCCAAATGGCGGCAATGGCAGCCAATGCAATCCCGGCAATAATCAAGCCATACTCAACCATACCCTGTCCGTCTTCTTCTCTGATCATGTGCATTAATTGATTTTTCATTTCAGTTTCTCCTCCAATATTTTATATTTGTTAGTCAAACTAATTAGCGTAATTATGCTGCTAACTGAGTGCCGATATCTGTAAACATTTGCCCGATTTGCGGCCCCAATAACCAAATGGCAGCAATGGCAGCCAATGCAATCCCGGCGATAATCAAGCCATATTCAACCATGCCCTGTCCATCTTCTTCTCTGATCATGCGTGATAATCCGTTTTTCATTTTTTCTTCTCCTTTTTAATATTTTTTACGTATTGTTACCAAGTTTACCTCGGTTTAAAACAACATTCCAAAATCTATCAGATAATTTGTGTTGATAAGGTTTAAAATTAATACGGATACAAAACTGGAAGCCATAAACGGTCCCAGGGCAACCTTTGATTTTAAATTACCTTTTCTTCTAATGATCAGGTAAGCTGTGTAGATCATCAGAAAGAAAGTCATTATCATAATCGCAGAAATTATTCCATAAACGCCCAAACAAAAACCAACCGCAGCGGCATATTTTACGTCTCCCCAACCAGCGCCCTTTCCAATTATTGCTGGTAAAAAGAATATAATAAAACCAATTACTAAACCAAAGATATTCATCCCAATACTGGTAATCGGCTGCCCGGTAATGATGAAGGCACCGCCCACGAATATCGTCATTAATACCAGCTCATTGGGAATTTTTTTAATGCTGATGTCGACAGCAGAAAGAATGACACAGATTGAAAAGAGCAACATACATTCCAGTGTTTTTGGTTCAAGTCCGTTGAGCTTTACAAAGACCAACCAGATGATTGCATTAAGCATCGCCCAAAAGATTGTTTTTGTAACACTGCCGGATAACTGATGGTTGGTTAAGGTCTTGACTCGCTGACTGATTAAATAATCAGTCGTTTTTTTCATAAATACTCCCATCACTGCTCCAATTATAAAAACTTCTGCAGTTATCAGTAATTGATCCATCAGTATCCTCCATTCGTTTTTTGCAATAAAAAAGCAACGATTTACTCGTTGCAATTAAGGCGAATTAAATACACCTATAATCTGCAACTGGCTGTCATATAAATACTTATTTAGACCCTATAGCTTTGCGTCCTTACCTTTCGATAAGTTTGCCAAATATTAAATTGACCAACAACTGAATCGTATAGAATAAAAAAACAACGCATTGACACGTTGCATTATAATCATCATTAAAAAATGTGGTTGTGCAACTGGCTGTCATATAAATAATTACTTAGACCCTAAAGCTTTGCGTCCTTACCTTTCGATAAGTTTGCTAAATATTCTATTGGCATCATGATAAGGCATATATTATCAATTGTCAAGTGAATATTTTGCGAATTATTTTTTTTATTATATTTGCAGCAGTAATATTTTGCTCAAAATACTTTAGATTACTGCTGACATTAAATATAAGATATTCATTATATGCGCCGATGTTTCTTGTGCATCACTCGACTTTTGATTAATATTGTTGTGCAATTTTGTGATATTATTATCAATCATCAATTGTATTATAATAATCTAATGTTGCAGCCGTTTTTTTGATGATCAATGTTATTTCGCGAAAACTGTTAATCAATATAAAGTCAATGCTTAAAATATTGTATGTTGATTTATGCGGTATAATATTTAAATATGAGCTTTGTAGTCAGCCATAAAAACCAATAATAATTCCTTAATAAATGTTTAAAAATAATTGACAGCTGCTCCGAATTGTGATAAGTTATAATCAGTTAGTAATAACTAACACAAGGGGATGGAGGGCACCAAATGAGCATTGTTATTATTGGCGGAAATGATCGCATGATTTATCAATATAAAGATTTATGCAAAGAATATGATTGTCGGGCTAAGGTTTTCACCCAAATGCAGGGTGCAATGAAAAAAAAAATCGGCGTCCCAGATTTGATTGTATTATTTACTGGGACGGTTTCGCATAAAATGGTAAACTGTGCGACCGATGAGGCAAAAAGACTAAATTTGCCCCTGGCACGGTCACATAGCAGCAGTTTGGCTGCATTACGAAACATTCTGGAGGAGCATTGTGCTCAATGTAAGAATTGCGATGGCTGTGTTTTAAAATCGCATACCCGGAAGATGTCGTCATGAACAAGTTCGAGAGAGAATTGATACGCCACTGTTCGCCTACATTAGCCGGAATGAAAACTGGTAATTTATTCAGTTATCCATTTACCAGCTATTGCCAACTCGCAGAGCAGCTGGAGCAGTGTAATAATACGTTGAATGCTCGTGGGGTTTATCTGGAGGTACTGAGGATAAATGCCAGTCGGGTTTTAATCTATGTTTATCGTCAAAGTCGACTGCTCAAAGACTTTTCATGTCCGCGGGTGGACAGCTTTCTTCAGGACATTGGTTATCGTACCGAGGATTTGAAATCTTGTCTGGAATTTTTATCCAAGCGGATTCAAGATTCCAGCGAATTTCCCCACGAGATTGGCTTGTTTTTAAGTTATCCGTTTGAAGATGTTCAGGGATTTATCGAGCATGAAGGAAAAAATTGTAAATATTGTGGTTGTTGGAAAGTATATTGCAATGAAAACGAAGCAATCAAACTTTTCAACAAATATAAAAAATGTACGCAAGCTTACTATCGACGATTGCTCAGTGGGTCATCACTTAGGAGATTGACTGTTGCTGCCTAACTAAAAATTTGACTGTTGTAATTGCTCTGTCAAAGGCCATCCATTTGCTATTGGCAAAAATGGATGGCCTTCTTAAATAATTTTGTTTTTATCAATGATTTATGGGTTTAATTTTCATCAGTTATTTCAAAGATATGATTAAAAATATTTTCTATCGCTGCTGAATCCAGCGGTTTACTGAAAAGATAGCCCTGAATATAGTTGCAACCGCCACGCTTTAATTGCCAATATTGATCCCAATCTTCAATCCCCTCTGCGGTGATTTCTAGCTTTAGACTATGTGCCAATGAAATTAGACTATCCATGACCTGATTGTTTTTGAGGTTTAGAAACTTATCATTGATGGATTTATCCAACTTAACCTTATCAACTGGTATATATGTCAGATAATTCAGAGATGAATAGCCGGTACCAAAGTCATCCAGGGCGATTTTGAAACCAGCATCTTTTAATCCCTGTAAAAAAAACATCGTTTCATTATCATTCTCCAGCAGAATGCTTTCTGTAATTTCAATTTCAATCATTTCTGGTTTAACTGCATGAGTCCTTATGAGTTGCCCCAGATACGCGATAAAATCTCTATCCTTCAATTGTTTACTGGAATAATTAATCGCAATTATTTTTTCTCCGAGCCCCATGTCTCGCCATTTAGCAAATTGTTCAATAGCCGTTTTAGCAACCCAACGACCGATATTGATAATCAGACCCGTATCTTCTGCAACTGGAATAAATTGATCTGGTCGGATATTATGATCTTTAAATCGCAATAACGCTTCGAACCCATGGATTTGAGCTGAACACAAATCGACTTGTGGCTGATACAGAAGTTTGAAACCATCCGTTTCTAAGGCTTCTCGAATAATTGCTTCTATTTCGATTCGGGTATTAATAATATCTTTCATTTCAGAGTAATAAAAGATGTAGTTGTTTTTGCCGCTATGTTTAACATGATACATCGCTGTATCAGCATTCATTATAATTTGATTGATATCACAACTGTCTTCCGGAAAACAGGTTAATCCCATACTGATATTGATATTATTGGCTTTGCCGTTGAGTACAAATGCTTTGTCAAAGGCTGCTTTTGTAATTTGAGCGAAATTTTCAACTTCTTGCGTTCCATTAACATTTTTTATTAAAATCAGGAACTCATCTCCGCCAAAACGGGAAACAAACGTCTTTTCATTGGAAAGGTCACTGAGTCGATGAGCAATCATTTTTAAGATCTCATCACCATAGACATGTCCCTGGGTATCATTGATCGCTTTAAAGTTATCGATATCAAACAATAAAACGGCGCCAGGTTTGCCAGATTCCAGTGCATCCGCAAGTTTTTCTAAAAAGCTCATTCGATTTGGCAAATCGGTTAAAAAATCATGGGTAGCAAGGTATTCAATATAGTCCTCCTGTTCCTTCATTCGTGTCGTGTCCATGAGAATTCCATGAATTTGTTTAATAAGACCATTGCCCTGTGATATTCCTCTGCCCCGGAATAGTAGCCATTTTACTTTATTATTCTCATCGTTAATGGGAATCTGAATATCAATTTCATTTTTACGCCCAGCACAGTAGGACTGTATTTCGGATAATAATCTGTTTTTGTGTTCCGGATCGGTTAATCGACTCAATAAATCTTCAAATTTTTCGTTTTCATTGGGGATTCGACTGACATAAGAAAAGTTATCAGATATCAGAATTTCATTAGTATCTAAATCCAATTCCCAAACTGCACTATTTGTAATTTCTGTCGCAATGGCATATTTCTGATTCAGGATTCCGACTTCTTTGAGACTTTTTTCAATGACCTCATACTGAGATCTCAATTTGTCTTCAGTTTTTTCAAGATGATCATTGGTTATTTTTAGACTCTCATAACTTTCCTGTAATTGTTTTTGAATGGCACGTCGTTTTAAATTATCGACGATAAGAATTAATGAAACAGTCAAAAGAAAAAGTATCAGAACCCCGATGCTAACAAAAATTTCCCGATATTTTTCCAGAGGCGAGGGTTCTTTATTAATTAATACCGCATTTTTGGGAATCAGCGACTCGGGAATATTGAATTTTTTAATGAGATCATAATCAAATATATAGTAATAGGGTGTATCCTCAATAAGACCCATTGATTCCACGGACTTGCCATTTAATATATCCATGATTAAATTGCCAGAGATCCGTCCAAAGGCCTCGTAGTCAATCAGTTTTCCGCCCAATATGCCTTCACCAATTCCGCCAATACTGGTTCGATAGACCGGTATGGTGGTATTATCTTTCAAAAACTGATACTGATCGTTTAAGTCTTTGACAACACCGTTTTTGTCCTGGTTCATACTCAGGTATAAAAGAATTGCATCGTCATTAAGATTTTTAAGCACTTCCCCAAACTCAGCAAAGGTATAATCCGATACGTTTAAGACCCGAAAATCAAGATCACTAAATTCACTTTGAGTGGCCAGAAATTGCCCCTGATCACCTTGTCCGGTCAGGGATGAGTCCACAATACCAATAACTTGAGAAGCTTTAGGATTGAATTTTTTGGCGATTTTAATCGTTTCGACCATTGAAAATTTTTCGAACATTCCTGTAAAGTAAGGGCTTTCGGCCGCTACTTTCCCCCGCTCGAAATCATTGATTCCGAAAAACACCACCGGTATTTGGGGAAACAGCGTATCGTGATGATCGATCATAAACTGTAAGGCATTATCATCCCCAACGAGCACGGCGTCATAAGGCGGCAGATTTTTTAATTTATAAGCTAGATTTTCATAAAACAGTTGTTTATTCTCCGCAGTATCAAGCCGCTTTGTATCCATATATTCAATATCCAGACTGACTTTCTCATCAAGCGCAGACTGAATCCCCTTAATTTGCAGCGGAACCGTTGGGAAACTTTCACTGTATGAACTGATAAACAACACCCGTTTATTCTCATTAAGGGCATGGCCAATCATTGGAAAACAGAGCAACAAAACCAGGCTCGTAAAAACAACTCCCCATATTACGGTGATGGTGATTTTTTTTAAATGAATTTTCATGGTGAGCTCTCCTTCGCTTTGATTAATTCATACTTACCCGGTAAAAATCAGGATTTGATAGCTTCTAAATCCCAATACGACGCATTATCTAGTGCTGCTTTTTTAAAATAAATCGACGACTCATTGCAAATACTGCTGCCAATAGCAGCAAGCTCAGCGATGCGATCAAAAACTTGACATTCGGATCCTTGTCTGGGATCGGGAGCGATACCCGATCAAAGATTAAGGGGGAGACAAACATTCCTAAATTGACTGCTGCCGTTACCAATGCAATGGCAGTGGATTGCTTCTCTTTTTTTACTGCGTTGGCGGCCAGATAAATTCCTGTTGGCATAACAACACCAATTCCAAAGCCGATAAATAGAGCGGCAACACAGATACTGACTAATGATCCCCAAAAAAATATTAGCCCCATCCCCAGACCCACAACTGCAATTCCGACGGTTATGGTCATTGTTTTTAGGGATCGGATGATCAGGCTGTAACGAAAACCGGTGATCATTCCGGCTGCTGATACCAG
Source organism: Acetobacterium sp. UBA5834 (assembly GCF_002435675.1). Lineage (NCBI taxonomy): Bacteria > Bacillati > Bacillota > Clostridia > Eubacteriales > Eubacteriaceae > Acetobacterium > Acetobacterium sp. UBA5834. The sequence continues at coordinate 203,423 of NZ_DJGY01000069.1, forward strand.
GGTGTTGATGATGCCGCTAAGCGTCGCATCCCCATAGCCTTTGCTCACCACCAGCAAGGCTATGTTTGTCTGGAAAACAAAAAAGCAGCTGCCAAATAAAAAGATGATCAGGGCAATAAAATAGACGGTACCCTTTAGTTTTTCAGTACGATTTCTTGCTTTTAGTCGGGTCGCTGGAAGCGGCTGATCATAGGGCAAATATTTTATGACGATCAGCAGAATCGGTAAAAAAACCAGATAAACCAGATAAGTTGCATTCCATTTTACATTTGCCAGCAAACCGGAGGTAAACAGCAGCACCATACTCCCGCCGTTAAGAAAAGCCGATTGGAGTCCCATCATCGCCCCGCTTTCTTCGCCAGAAAAATAAACAGTGATTAAGGCCAGAGTCATGGTTGCATTAATTCCTTGAGCGACACCAATCAAAACACTGGAAAGCCATAAATATTCAATCGCCAGCGGCCCCAGGATCAATCCCATCAATCCACCAGAGAGCCCGCAAGTTAGACTAAAAATGACAAGACTCTTTTTTGAGATCCGCATTGAGAGTGGACCTGCAGCAAATGCAAAAATCACCCCCAATAACGCCGGTAGGGTCAAAACCATTTGAATCATGGTTTCTGACACATTGGGGTAATGCTGTTCGATATCGGCAAGAATGGCAGAAGCGGTCATCGATATCATTAAAAGTGATGCTACTGATAAAATAGCCAGTTTGATTCGTTTTTTCTCCAATAGTGACTCCATATTTCAGTACAGATTGGGATAGTGTTTCAGTTTGATTCTTACCCCCGAAATGATCAAATATTCGAAGGTTCAATGTCTAGTTTTTCATTACGGATGATTCGGATGATGACGATCATGATTTATAGCTCCCATCCACTTAGCCAGAAATAATTTTACACAAAAAAGAGAGGTGCTTCCTCTCTTATCATGACAAACTTTTTACTTTCGGATGATTTCAATTTTATAGCCGTCCGGGTCAGAAATAAAATAATATCGGGGTTTACCATCACCACTTAAACCTTTTGGCTCAGTTGGCTGATAGCCCTTTGCGTCATGTGCAGCCCAGGACGCCTCAAGATCATCAACCACGACGGCTAAATGACCGTAGGCAGTGCCCAAATCATAGGGAGCCACCTGACCATAGTTGTAGGTCAGTTCCAACTGATGACCGTTGGGATTGCCATCGCCTAAAAACACCAGCGTAAACTCATAGGTTGGTTCGTCCCGTCGTCGTACTTCCTCAAATCCCAGAGCTTCTTTGTAAAACGCCAGAGAGCGTTTTAAATCCAATACCCGAATCATTGTATGTGCCATTTTGTAGTTTCCCATCATAATCTCCTTTTTAATTTAAATTTTTCATATTTTTCCCAACAGATCTAGGGGTTGAGCATGGTTTTGTAAAAAGCATAGGCTTTGGAAGATTTACCGATGCAACAGCTGATATAATGATCCAGCAGATCACTAAGTTTTAGGGCTTCAGCTGGGTCGATCTCCCGGTCTTTGAGCTGTTTAATCGGTTGTTTTAAAAAGTCCCGGAGCAGTTCCAGCATGGCTGGGTTTAGCTTATAGAGATAGCCGGGGCTTTGTTCCCGGCAGTCCCGGCAGACCAGGCCATTTTGTTCAATGCTGAAGTGGGTTAAATCCTGATCATGCTGACAAACCATGCACCTTTCCAGAACGGGACGATAGCCTAAGTAGCTGACCAGCTTCATTTGAAAGGCCCCAACCAGAACCAGGTCATTTCTGGCTTTGCCGCCGGAGATATAAAACAACACATGGAGCAGCAGTTTTAAAATCTCCGGACTTTTCTGATAAAATTCGTAGGCGTTATACATCAAGTCCAGTAAATATGAAGCCAGGGCCATTTTGGTCAGATCAGTTCGCAAGGGATAAAAGGCTTCGATTAAATTGGCCTGATTGATGATGCCAAAATTCTTGCCGGGATAATAGACAAATTCACTATAGGCAAAAATTTGAGTACTGGCTAAAAGACCACTTTTCTGACGCCGGACGCCTCGGGCAATACATTGGATCTTACCCTCATCTTCGGTGAAAATGGTCAGAATCTTATCCTGTTCTTTGTAGGGCTGCTCTCTGATGATCAGGCCTTTTGTTTTAATCAGTGCCATATTGCTCCAAACCGAAAAATTTATTCAAAATAGCCTAAATCTTTCAGATCAAAATTCTTATCCCGCCAATCCGTGCGAACCTTCACCCAGAGTTGCAGATTGATTTGGGTTTTGAGGAAAAATTCAATATCTTTCCGGGCTTGCGAACCAATCTTGGTCAGCATCGAGCCGCCCTTGCCGATTAAAATCCCTTTATGGGTTTTGCGCTCACAGAAAATGGTCGCTTCGATATCAATAATATCCTTCCCTTTTCGGGGTTTCATGGCCGTTACTTCGACAGCAATACCGTGGGGAACCTCATCATTTAAAAGGTTAAGGATCTTTTCACGGATCAGCTCCTGGACAATCCAGCGTTCGGATTGATCAATAATCATATCGGCGGGGAAAAACATCGGTCCCGGACTGAGCAGATCGGTTATCAAATCTAGCAGTTCTTTAACACCATCCCCCTGAACTGCTGAAATCGGAATAATGGCTTTAAGGAAATCGTATTTCTGATATGCCGCTATGGTAATTAGAAGTTCTTCTTTGGGCAGAAGATCAATTTTATTGATAACTAAAACAACCGGGGTCTTGCTGGCTCCCAGCTTCTCCAGAATATACTGATCGCCCGGCCCGATTTTTGTTTCGGGTTCGACCAGATATAAAACCATATCCACATCAGCAACGGTATTTTCCGCCGCTTTTTGCATGTAGTCACCTAAGCGGTTTTTGGGACGATGCATTCCTGGGGTGTCAATAAAAACCATCTGGGCCTGCTCATCAGTATAAATGCAACGAATCGCATTGCGGGTGGTTTGGGGTTTGGCCGAGGTAATCACCAATTTTTCCCCCATGATATTATTAAGCAAGGTCGATTTTCCGACATTCGGACGACCGACAATGCTGATAAATCCTGATTTAAAGTTTTCGTTCATGATTCACATTCTTTCTCTGGTTAAAAAAACCAATTGATAATTTTGGGTAAAAAGATAATCAGCCCCACGCAGATTGACATGATGGCTGCTACCATTACGGCTCCGGCGGCGGTGTCTTTGGCAACCTTGGCCAAATGATGGTATTCCTCGGTATAGAGATCCACCAGGGTTTCAATGGCGGTGTTGATAATTTCGAGGATAAAAACAAAGCCGATTACAATTACCAGCGCCAGCCATTCATCGTTTTCGATTTTAAAGACAAAACCGCAGGCCACTGCCAATAAACCGATGCCAAAGTGAATCCGCATATTCGGCTGGGTTTTGAGGGTATATAAAATACCTTCAATGGCAAAAGAAAAACTCTTTTGTAGCTTTCGTCTAATCATCCCCACCTCCTGATTCATTTAATTGATGGAAGGATTCTAATTGAGCAAGGCTTTAGTCGTCACCCATAATTTCTTTTTCAATGCGACGCATCACTGATTTTTCATCAACTTCCAGATGGTCATAACCCAACAGGTGCAATACACTGTGCACCGACAGATAGGAAAGCTCCCGGGTCAGGGTATTTCCGTATTCTTTGGCCTGGGCTTTTGCCTGCTGGATGCAGATAACAATATCACCGAGTAACAAGGGCAAAAACGGATTGTCTTTGATAATTGACTCCCGATTATTTATGAAATCTTCATACATCGGAAAGGACAGGACATCGGTGACAGAATCTTTATCCCGGTACTCCCGATTCAGATCTTTTATTTCGGAGGTGCTGACAAATGAAAAACTTACTTCACACTCCACCTCAATTTCCTGGTGAAGCAGCGTTCGCACCATTGCGTCTTCGACCTCTTCCAATACCATTTCATCTATTTCAAAATCACTACGGTTATCATAAGCGACTACAAGCATTTTAGTTCCTCTCTGATTTTATTACTTCTTTTTTTTATGGGCGGCTTTGGTTTTCGCTTCAGCTCGTGCAGCCGCCCGCATGGCGGATTTCTTGGCATCCGTCAAGGGGGTTGGGTGTGGAATCAGTTCATCATAGGGTGGGGTGGTCATATGGGATAGCATCCCAAAGCCGTGGTTATAATCAATCATCGTGATACTTCCCAATTTAATGTCAAAATGCCATTTACAGTCCAGCGGCAGATTCAGCATGTTGGTCAACATGCCGTGGATCGTACCACCGTGAGCCACCATCAGAACCGTTTCGCCTTCGGTTAGTTCGGTTAAAAATTCGGCGCAAAGGTCATGATATTCCCGTTGACTCTGACCCTGGGGGACTCTGTAATTTATATAATTTGCCATCCATTGATCCCATTCTGACTGGAAAATTTCGATGCATTCGTCACGGGTTTTTCCTTCAAAGATCCCGAAGTTAAATTCCCGCAGGCGGTGGTCGACCAAAATTTCTTTCCCGGTTTCTGCCCCTACAGCCTGGGCAATTTTGTAAGCCCGGGTTGTTGGACTGGCAAAGATTTTATCAAATGCCAGTTTCTTATCTAAGGCAATCAGTTCTTCAACCAGAATTTCTTTCATAGCCTCGCCCCGGGGCGTATAATCGGATTCGGTGTGACCATTGAGGCGATGTTCCACATTTCCAAAAGTTTCTACATGTCTAACCAATACAAGTTTCATTTATTCGTCCTTATGTAATTTATATACTTCTTCTCTATTATAACTCATTTTAATCGGGGAAACCAAAATATTTTTGCCATCCCTGATTATTTTAGTTATAATTAAACCAGAACCTGAGAAAGGATATCATCATGGAAAAAATAAAAAAACAAGCACTCTTTGCTGATCTGGGGCTGGTAGCTGTGGCTTTTGTCTGGGGCAGTGGTTTTGTTGCGTCAAAAAACGCCCTGGACTCCATGTCACCGATGATGTTGATGACGGTCCGATTCGCCGTTGCCTCCCTGTTATCCGGATTTATTTTCCGGAAAAATTTAAAAAACCTCTCAAAAGATACAATTAAGTCCGGTTGTGTGATTGGCTTTTTTTTGTTCACTGCTTTTGCCGCCCAGATGATTGGTCTGCAATATATGCTGGCCGGAAAACAGGCTTTTTTAACGGCGACCAATGTGATTATGGTACCCTTTATTTACTGGGCCGTCAAAAAACATCGGCCGGATCAGTATAATTTTGTAGCAGCTTTTATTATGCTGCTGGGGCTGGCCCTGTTGACCATCGATTTTTCGGTTGGATTTTCCTTTAATCCCGGGGATGCCCTTACCCTGTTGTGTGCCTTATTATACGCCTGTCATATTGTCGTGGTGGGGATTTACTCAAAAGAACATGATCCCATTGCCCTGACAGTGATTCAACTGGGTTTTGCGGCAATCGTATCCTTAGCCTATGTTATACTAACTGACGAATTTACCCTGGCGATCCCGATACCCGGTCTTATCAATGGCTTGTATCTGGGGATATTCTGTACCTTCCTGGCATTTTTGGGACAGACAATGGCCCAAAAATATACCAATTCCACCCATGCCGCCATTATCCTTAGTCTTGAAGCGGTCTTTGGCAGTCTCTTATCGATCATGATCCTTGGCGAGGATTTCACGTTGATGATGTTTTTGGGCTGTCTGGTTATTTTTATGGGCATCCTCACCGCTGAAACCAAGTGGTCCTTTTTAAAAATAGCATTTCTTAAAACAAAACGGGATACTCCGGAAAAAATAACCGAGATTTAGCTTTTTCTTTACAGATTAATTCTCAATATGCTATGATTACCTCCAATCGCAAGAATAATTGCAAAGGAGGTTTTTTTTTGAAAACTCAATTTAATATTGGAAATCTGGAATTTTCCAAACCGATTGTCCAGGGAGGCATGGGGATCGGTGTTTCGCTTTCTAATCTGGCCGGTCACGTCTCAAAACTTGGCGGACTCGGTGTTTTATCGGCAGTGGAAATGGGTAGTGATTACCCTGACTATAAAAAAAATCCCAAGCTGGCCAATCGACAAGCAATGACGGATCACTTTAAACGGGCCAAAACAATATCCGGCAATCGACCCATCGGAATTAATATTATGGTGGCCTTAACCCAATACGAACAACTGGTTAAAGATGCTGTGCAAACTGGATATGATATCATTTTTGCCGGAGCAGGCCTGCCCTTAACCCTGCCGGAACTGACCCGCAATTCTTTAACCAGGATTGCTCCCATTATATCATCCAAGCGGGTAGCCAAGCTGATCTTAAAACACTGGTGGCGCCACTACGAAGTTGCTCCCGATGCCATCGTTCTGGAAGGTCCCCTGGCGGGCGGTCATTTAGGTTTTAAAAATGAAGATCTGACTCCCCAGCGGTTGGCTGAACAGGCGCTACCAGCATTAATTCCCGGCGTATTGGAAGAAATCAAACCCTATGAGGATCTGGTTGGACGACACATCCCCCTAATCGCCGGTGGTGGAATTACTACAGCAGCCGATGTTCGGGAAACGCTGGCAGCTGGTGCCGATGCCGTTCAGATTGGTTCCCGCTTCGTCACCACCGACGAATGTGATGCCTCACAGGCCTTTAAAGAAGCCATGGTTAAAGCAACCAAAACCGATATTGAGATTATTGTCAGTCCTGCTGGTTTGCCAGGCCGGGCCATTCACAACCGCTTTCTGGAAGAAGTCAAAGCTGGATTGCGGCACCCCAAAAACTGTCCCATTAACTGCATCAAGAGTTGTGACTATAAAACGGCACCCTACTGTATTGGTTTGGCACTGATTGCCGGTAGAAAAGGTGATCTCGATAACGGCTATGTTTTTTCCGGGGCCAACGCCTATAAGATCTCTGAAATTACCACCGTGGAAGCCTTAATGAATGAATTAACCAGTGAGCTTGGTTAAAAAAAATTATTTTAGAGAGCTATTAAATCTTAAGACCGCCTAAGAAACTCTCCAGAACCAGAGCTTTTCTTGACAAATATTTTTTTAGCGCTATAATTAGTTAGACAATCTAATAAATATGGAGGTGACCCTTTGGACTCTTTTTCTTCCCAACTCAACGCCGTTCTGGTTGATACATTCAATAATATTTTAAAGTTTGAAGAGGATTTACTCAAGCAATCGACAAATATTGATTTATCAATCAATGAAATGCATCTGATTGAGCATGTGGGAAAAAATACAAATGATGGAAGAACCATAAGTGATCTTGCCCAAAGTCTAAACATTACCCTCCCCTCAGTAACAGTGGCCATTAATAAACTGGTCAAGAAGGGGTATGTAAAAAAAGAGAAAAGCAATACCGATGGGCGAGTTGTATACGTCCGTCTTACCGACAAGGGCTTGCGGATCGATAAAATTCACCAGTATTTTCATGTAAAAATGGTGAAAGATATTGCTAAAGAAATGACTGATGAAGAAAAAGAAGTTTTAATTCATGGCATGGAAAAATTAAATGGTTTTTTCAGAAAAAAATTATCAAGGCTCGCTGACGAAAATGAGTCGTCCGAGCCTTGATGTTTGGAGGAACAAATGTCCTTTACAATTATCGGAACCGGTTCTGCGTTGCCTAAAACAATTCAGACCAATGAAGACCTCGCCCAGTTTCTGGATACGTCCCATGAGTGGATCGTTTCTCGAACTGGCATTGAAGCCAGGCATATTTGTGTCGATGAGTCCATTTTGGATATCGCCCTGGAAGCCAGTGTGAACGCTCTGGCAAACGCCCAAATCAAACCAACTGAGCTCGATCTGATTATCTGCCCCACCCTTGGCGGTGATACTGTCACCCCTTCTCTGGCCTGCCTGATTCAGGAACAACTTGGTGCGACCTGCCCCAGTTTTGACCTTAATGCGGCCTGTTCTGGCTTTGTCTATGGGCTGGACGTGGCTGATGCCTATTTTTCCCGCAATGGTGATATGAAAATTTTAGTCATTGCGGTGGATGCGATGTCCAAACTGGTGGACTGGCAGGATCGGGCCACCGCCGTTCTTTTTGGCGATGGTGCCGGTGCGACGGTGCTGACCAGCGGCGACAGCCTCAAAGCGATCCAACTGACTGCCGTCGGAAATCAGCATGCCTTAAGCATTCCCTGGCCCAAGGGTAACCATCCCCTGACCACAGGTCAGCCCCATCCAGCTCCCTATCTGCTGATGGATGGGCCGGAGGTTTATCGCTTTGCGGTAGCTGCCATATGCAGTGATTTACGCTCGGTGACACAAAAAGCCGGTATTGCTCTTGCAGATCTTGATTATATTATTCCCCATCAGGCCAACCTGCGGATTATCGAAGGGGCTGCCAAACGACTGAAGTTATCAATTGACAAATTTGTTCTGCGGGTCGACGGCTGCGGCAATACTTCTGCAGCCAGTATTCCTCTGGTATTGGATGAACTGAATCGCAATGGTTTATTCAAATCCGGTACCCGAATTGCCTTAACCGCTTTTGGCGGGGGCCTGACAACTGGCGCCTGTGTGATTGAATGGGCCTGATAGGGTCTACTAACAATTATAATTACTAAAGCAACTAAACCGATCTCAAGTAAAAATTTATTTTATAATCTTAGGAGGATTAATCAAATGGTATTAGAAAAAGTAGTGGAAATTTTACGGAATTACAAAGACGAACAGGATCTGGAAGTAACAATGGATTCAACCTTCGAAGAACTGGAACTGGACTCACTGGATACGGTAGAACTGGTTATGGAAATCGAAGAAGCCTTTGATACCAGCATTGAAATGGATGGCGAACTGACAACGATTGGTGATGTGGTAGAGCTGATCGAAAAAGCAATCGCTTAGGTGAAATAGGATGATTAAAACACCACTCTGCGATCTATTAAACATTGAATTTCCCATTCTTCAAGGAGGAATGGCGTGGATATCCGATGCTCAGCTTGCGGCTGCCGTGTCAAATGCAGGTGGTTTAGGGATTATTTCGTCAATGAACGCCGATGAAAATTGGCTCCGCACCGAAATTATCAAAGTAAAAAGCTTGACGGATAAACCTTTTGGTGTCAATGTCATGCTGATGAACCCCCATGTCGATAAAATTGCCCAGGTACTGATTGATGAAAAGGTTCCGGTGGTTACTACCGGAGCTGGCAATCCCGGAAAATTTATGAAAATGTGGATTGAAGCCGGTATTAAAGTGATTCCTGTCGTGCCTTCCACCGGGTTGGCACGGTTTTCCGAGCGGGCAGGCGCCACCGCCGTAATTGCCGAAGGTGGTGAATCCGGCGGACATGTCGGCGAAATGGCCACCATGCCATTGATTCCCCAGGTCTGTGACGCAGTTTCAATTCCGGTCATCGCTGCCGGTGGTATCGGTGATGGCCGGGGGATCGCTGCAGCGCTGATGCTGGGGGCCGTGGGCGTTCAACTGGGCACCCGATTCTTAGTCGCCCAAGAAACCAACATCCATGAAAATTATAAAGATAAAATTATTAAAGCCAAAGATATTGACACCATCCTCAGTGGACGAACATTGGGTCATCCGGTCCGATCTCTGAAAACAACCTTCTCAAAAGATTTCATAAAATTGGAAAATGACCCAACTGCGCCACCAGAAGCTCTGGAAGAATACGGTCGGGGTGCCCTTCGCATTGCCGCTCAGGAAGGTGATTCTCAAAAAGGTTGCTTCATGGCTGGCCAGATTGCCGGCATGATAAAAGAAAAACAAAGCGTGAAGGAAATCATCTTAACACTGGCCAAAGAAACCGAAACAGTATTAAAAGGAGGCTTACAATGGGTAAAATAGCACTGCTTTTCCCGGGTCAGGGATCTCAGTATGTTGGTATGGGCAAACCCCTCTACGAACACTGCGTGTCTTCGCGAACGATTTTTGACCAAGTTAATGCCGTTCATCAGGGCACCACTGCCCTCTGTTTTGAAGGGCCTTCCGAAGCCCTCAATCAAACCGAAAACACCCAACCCTGTATTTTTGCTGTCGAATTGGCAGCCCTGGCTGCTTTGCAATGTGTTGGCGTTGAAGCCCAGGGAATCGCTGGATTCTCGCTGGGGGAAGTAACCGGATTGGTAGCCGCCGGAGTTCTGTCAATGGACGATGGTTTAAAGTTTGTTAAAAAGCGTGGCCGGGCGATGGAAGAGGCCGCACAGATGACGCCTGCAACCATGGTAGCGGTTTTAAAACTTGAAAATCCCAAAGTGGAAGCACTCTGCAAGGAATTCAACCAGTGTTACCCGGTTAACTATAATTGTCCCGGGCAGCTGGTTGTCGCACTTTTAAAAGCCGATCAGGAATTGTTTTTAACCCGGGTTAAAGAGCTGGGCGGCCGGGGTATTCCCCTGACCCTGTCTGGCGGTTTTCACTCGCCTTTTATGACCTATGCCACTAAACTGCTTGAAAAGCGGATCTATGAATTGACCTTCACTGAAGCGTCAATTCCCCTCTATTCCAACGCCTATGCCAAGCCCTACCCTGATGCGCCGGTGGATATCCGGTCCTACATTCTGCACCAGATCAATCATCCCGTATTATGGGAACAAACCATGCGCAATATGATCGCCGATGGATTTACTACCTTTATTGAATGTGGCCCCGGCAAAACCCTGGGCGGATTCTTAAAAAAAATTGACAAATCAGTAACCTGTCATCACGTTGAAACCCTGTTGACCGATTATCTGGAAGCTAAAAACGCTGGAAAGGAATGGACTTTTACATGCTAACAGGAAAAACTGCACTCATCACTGGTGGTGCCAAAGGAATTGGCCGGGCGATCGCCCTGAAAATTGCTGAAGCCCATGGAAATGTCGCCATTATCTACCGCGGTAGTCAAATAAATGCTGAAGCTACCATTGCGGAATTGCTGGCTTTTGGTGTTCAGGCCAGAAGCTATCAATGTGATGTCGCTGACTTCAGTGCCACTAAAGAACTGGTTGCTCAAATTATTAACGATTTTGGCGGCTTGGACATCCTGGTGAACAATGCCGGTATTACGAATGATAAGTTATTAATCGCCATGAAAGAAGAAGATTTTGACAGCGTCATCAACACCAACTTAAAAGGCGCTTTTAACATGACCAAACACGTCGGGGCCTACCTGCTTAAGCAGCGTAAAGGGCGAATTATCAATATTTCTTCAGTTTCCGGTCTGATGGGTAACGTCGGCCAATGTAATTACGCCGCTGCCAAAGCTGGACTGATCGGCCTGACCAAGTCAGCTGCCAAAGAAATGGCGCTGCGGGGAGTTACCTGTAATGCCATTGCCCCCGGTTTTATTGATACCGATATGACTAAGGCATTAAAACCCGAAATAAAGACAGAAATACTCAAACAAATTCCCTTAAAACGTTTGGGACAGGCTGATGACATTGCCAATCTCTGCGTTTATTTAAGTAGCGATTTATCCGGCTATATTACAGGAGAAGTCATTAAAGTTGATGGCGGTCTCTATATTTAGGAGTAATTTATGAATCGACGAGTTGTTATAACAGGATGCGGTGCCGTTTCTCCAGTGGGTAGCACTATAGAACGTTTTTGGGAAAACCTGACAAACGGAAAATGCGGCATCGACTTTATTAAAAAGTTTGATACCACCGACTTAAAAGTGAAAATTGCAGGTGAGGTTCATGATTTTGAACCCCTTGATTATATTAAAAAAAGTGAAATCCGCAAAACCGATCTATTTACCCAATACGGCATTGGTGCGGCTGTTCAGGCGATGGAAGACAGCGGTGTCCAGGCTCATGTCGATCCCAGCCGACTGGGTGTTTTTATCGGTTCCGGCATCGGTGGTATTCATACCTTTATTGATGAATGCCACAAAATGGATGAAAAAGGTCCCAGTCGGATTTCACCCTTCTTTATCCCGATGATGATTTCAAACATCGCTGCTGGCACCATTGCCATTCGCTATAATGCGCAGGGACCCTGCTTGCCAATTGTTACGGCCTGCGCCACTGGCACCCATTCAATCGGTGAAGCCTTTCGCAGTATCAAACACGGTTATGCTGATGCGATTATTGCTGGCGGTACCGAAGCCAGTATTTCGCCACTATCAGTGGCCGGTTTCACAAATTTAACGGCGTTAACAACCGTTAACGACCCGGCCCGGGCCTCGATTCCCTTTGATAAGAATCGCAGCGGTTTTGTCATGAGCGAAGGCGCTGGTGCCCTGGTGCTGGAAGAAAGGGAATCGGCCCTGAACCGGGGCGCTAAAATTTATGGCGAAATTGTCGGCTACGGCAATACCTGTGACGCCTACCATATTACAGCCCCCCACCCTGACGCCATCGGCGGAACCCGGGCCATCCATCTGGCGATGGACGAAGCAACCCGGAGCGGTGTCAGTTTCGAAGAAGTTCAGATCTATGTCAATGCCCACGGTACCAGTACCCCCCTTAACGATAAATCAGAAACCATTGCCATTAAAAATGCCCTGGGTGAGCATATCAGCCGCACCCTGGTCAGCTCGACCAAATCAATGACTGGACATATGTTAGGCGCTGCCGGTGCCATCGAAGCGATTGCCTCAGTGTTGGCTTTAAAAGACGGCATTATTCCCCCCACCATTGGCTATCAGGAAGCTGACCCGGACTGTGACCTGGATTATGTTCCCAATCAGAAACGGGCAGTCGAAAGTGATATCGCCCTGTCGATTTCCCTTGGATTTGGTGGTCACAATGCGTGTCTGGCATTTGTTAAGTAGAGGAGAATAAGTAATGGAATTAACGACTGAAACCATTCAAGCCCTGGCGAAAATCATGTCGGCCGAAAAACTGACCAGTCTGGCTCTTGATCAGGGCAACCTGAAAATCGAAATGAAACGGGAAAGCGGTTTGACTTTCACAGGAGAAGCAACTTCTTGTGAACCACAAATAACGATCACTGCGCCACAGCCCCCACAAGATCTGCCTGTGATAGCCGAAACTCCTGAAGTCTCTAACAATGCCGAGTGGAAAGAAATTAAATCCCCGATGGTGGGTGTTTTTTACCAAAGTAGTCAACCCGGGAAGCCGCCCTATGTGACCAAGGGACAACACTTTGCTGACGGTGATACCCTATGTATCATTGAAGCGATGAAGCTGATGAACGAAATTACCGCCGAAACCGCCGGTACCATTATGGAAGTATGCGTCAGCAACGGCCAGGTTGTGGAATTCGGCCAGGTACTCTATCGCATTGTAGAGGACTAATATTTTAACGTAAAATCGATACCGTACTGATCCCATTCGGTACGGTTAAATCTTGTTGTGATTAAGCAATTACAAAAGCGAATTTTAGAAAAATTCAGAAGGAAATCAGAATGAAACGTGATGAATTAAAGAAGATCCTGCCTCACCGTGAGCCGATGCTGCTGATTGACGAGGCTAAAAAAATAGATGACACCACCGCCACCGGTCGCTACACGGTTACCGGCGATGAGTTTTTTTTACAGGGCCATTTTCCCGGTAACCCGGTCGTACCAGGGGTCATCCTCTGCGAAATTATGGCTCAGACCAGCTGTGTCTTATTGGCTGAGTTAGAAGGTGCCAACAAAACCCCCTACTTTACTGGTCTGAATAAAGTAAAATTCAAAGAAAAAGTTCGCGTTGGCGATACCATTGAAATTACCTGCAGTTTGACAAAATCCAAACCGCCGTTTTATTTTGCCAGCGGTTCGGGATCAGTAAACGGCAAGGTGGCGGTAGTCGGAGAATTTTCGTTTGCCCTGATTGAGTAAGGAGGCTTCCGATGTTTTCAAAGATACTGATTGCCAATCGGGGCGAAATTGCGTTGCGGATTATCCGTGCCTGTAAGGAAATGGGCGTTGCAACTGTGGCCGTCTTTTCCACCGCAGATGAAAACAGCCTTCACGTCAGCCTAGCCGATGAAAGTATTTGTATTGGCCCGGCAGCTGTGACAGACTCCTATCTGAATATTTCGGCAATTTTATCGGCGGCCGTATTAACCGGGGCGGAAGCCATCCACCCCGGTTACGGACTGTTATCGGAAAATCCCAAGTTCGCCCGGCTCTGCGCCCAATGCGGGATTGCCTTTATTGGACCGAGCTGGGAAATCATTTCAAAAATGGGCGATAAGGATCAGGCCCGGGCCACCATGGCGGCCGCTGGCGTTCCCATTGTCCCTGGTACCGATATTATAAGTGATCCCGATCAAGCCCATCGCAAAGCCGATGAAATTGGCTATCCATTATTAGTCAAGGCCCGGTCTGGCGGTGGTGGCAAAGGCATCCGACTGGTGGAACGATCCGAGGATTTCTTAAACGAATATTCGCTGGCCCGGCAGGAAGCCCAAAATGCTTTTTATGACGATGGGGTTTATCTGGAAAAGTTTTTAACCCGAGTCAAGCACATCGAAATTCAATTACTTTGCGATCAGCATCAGCATGTGGTGGCACTGGGTGAACGGGAGTGCTCGGTGCAACGCAAGAATCAGAAGTTGCTGGAAGAAAGCCCTTCCCCTTCCCTGACCCCAGAAATCCGCATGGCAATGATGGAAGTTTCCCGCCAGGCGGCGCTGGCCATTGGCTATGAAAATGCCGGTACCATCGAATTTTTAATGGATGCGCAGGGTCATTTTTACTTTATGGAAATGAACACCCGGTTGCAGGTCGAACATCCAATTACCGAAATGGTGACCGGGGTGGATATTGTCAAATGGCAGATCCGGATTGCGGCTGGATTACCTCTGACCTTTGGTCAGGAGGATGTCCATATTCAGGGCCACGCCATCGAATGCCGAATCAATGCCGAAAATCCCCTGCTCGATTTCAGGCCCAACTGCGGCACCATCAACTTTCTTCATGTACCCGGTGGCCCCTGGGTGCGTTTCGACACCCTGCTCTATCAGGGCTATGCGATTCCGCCCTATTATGATTCGATGGTTGGTAAACTGATTGTCCACTCTAAAACCAGGGAGCTGACGATCCGCAAAATGAAAGCCGCCCTGTGTGAGCTGGTGATTGAAGGAATTGACCACACCAGCCAGGTGCAGTTGGATATTCTTAGTCACCCCTTATTTATTGCGGGCGATTACTTTACTGATTTTATGGAAAATGAATTTGGCAAGACTTTGCCGGAATAAAAATGGAGGGTTTAAATGCTTAGTAAAGGTCTATTTAAAAAACCGAAAAATGAACTGGAAGCCCAGCACCGAATCAAGCGTAAAACCGATCCGGCGATTCCCTCGGAATTATGCCGAAGCTGTCCATCCTGCAAGCAGTTGAGCTTCACCTCCGATTTAGAAAGCAACTTCCACGTCTGCCCCAAGTGCGGACATCATTTTCGGATCAATGCCCGCCAACGCCTGAATATGATTATTGATCAGGATACCTTTGTGGAGCAGTATCATGAGATGTCCTCAACCAATCGTCTGGGTTTTCCCGGATACGATGAAAAACTGGAGCAGGCCGCCCTTTTCAGCCACGAAAACGAAGGAGTCATTATTGGCACCGGAAAAATTGACAATCGGAAGGTAGCTCTATTCGTTATGGAAGCCACCTTTATGATGGGCAGTATGGGACAGGTTGTCGGAGAGAAGATCACGTTAATCTTTGAATACGCCCTAAAACACCAGCTCCCGGTGATTGGCTACACCGTTTCCGGTGGCGCCCGGATGCAGGAAGGGATGCTGGCACTGATGCAAATGGCTAAAACCAGCGGTGCCGTCAAACGACACAGTGATGCCGGTCTGCTTTACCTGACCATCCTCACCGACCCAACCACTGGCGGTGTCACTGCCAGCTTCGCCATGGAAGGCGATATTATTCTGGCTGAACCGGAAGCCTTAATTGCCTTTGCTGGCCCCCGGGTGATTGAGCAGACCATTCGTCAGCGTTTACCCAAAGGCTTTCAACGGGCCGAGTTTTTACTGGAAAAAGGCTTTGTCGATGCGATTGTTCCCCGTAGCACCCAAAAAGAAACCCTGACACAATTATTAACCCTTCACGGGATTCCCAAAGGTGGTGATCAAAATGGAAGCATATAAACGGGTTGCCCTGGCCCGTAAAAAGACCCGTCCGACCGGACAGGATTTTATTGATAATCTCTTTACCGATTTTATTGAACTGCATGGCGACCGCTGTTTTGGTGACGACCCGGCAGTAATTTCCGGTCTGGGTCACCTGATGGACATGCCAGTGACCGTCATTGCCCAGGAACGAGGTCAGAATACCAAATCCCGGGTCAAACGTAACTTTGGCTCCGCTCATCCGGAAGGTTACCGCAAGGCCCTACGGCAGATGAAACTGGCCGAAAAATTCAATCGCCCGATTGTTTGTCTGATTGACACCTCCGGTGCCTTTTGTGGAATCGGTGCCGAAGAACGGGGCCAGGGACTAGCCATTGCCAATAATCTGATGGAGATGATGAGCCTAAAGGTTCCGATTCTGTCGGTTGTGATTGGCGAAGGTGGTAGTGGTGGCGCTTTGGCCCTGGGAGTGGCCGACGAGGTCTGGATGCTGGAAAATGCCATCTATTCGGTGATCTCACCGGAAGGCTGTGCCAGTATTCTCTGGAAAGACGCTTCCAAAACCAAAGATGCGGCTAATTGCCTAAAGCTGACCGCTCAAGACTTATTGGAGCTCCAGATCATCGATAAGATTATATCGGAGAACCATCGTGATTTCAAAAACGTCTATCGGGAATTAAAAATCGGATTATATAAATGTTTTCAAAAAAACCAGGCTCTCGATCACGACCAATTGATCAACAACCGCTATCAACGGTTCCGCAAATACGGTGCCATTGATAGTATGACCAAATGATTAATGCCTGATCATCCAAGCAGCCTCAAAAAGCAGATAACTACCCGTAGTGCTGCTTTTTTTTTATTGTTCCAGAACAAAATAAATGCTATTATAGTTAATAAGTAAATTTTCACAGAATTCACAAAAGGAGATGATACCATGACTGGAGATCGAATTAAATGCGAACTTGTTTATAGTAAATTGCTTACCGCTGTTGAAGACATCATGTTGGAGGAATTTGAATTGCCGGAAGGTTGTATTGACATCGGGATTTTTACCACCCAATATGATGGTGTTGGCTACTGCGCAGCTGACGAAGCCACTAAAAACTCCAATGTTGAGGTTGCCTACGTAAAAACCCTTTACGGAGCTGGCGCCGGTCTCAATGACGGTCAGGTATTTGGCGTCATTACTGGCCCAACCATCTCAGACGTTGAAAATGGACTGCGCTATATTCGTGACTACGCCGAGAATAAAGCCAGTGTTTACAGCGTTAATGAAGATGACAGTAACCTGATTTATGCCCAGTTGGTTCCCAAGATCGGTAAATATTTTTCGAAAACCTATGGTTTGCCGATGGGTTCCTCGATTGCTTTTCTGTTTGCTCCGGCCCTAGAAGGGGTTGTAGGTATCGATGAAGCTTTGACAGTTGCCGATGTGGAAGTGGTAAAATTTTTCGGACCACCGACCAATTCAAACCTCAGTGGCGCCATCCTGACGGGTACCCAGGCTAATTGCCGAACTGCCTGTGAAGCCTTTAAAAACGCCATTATCAGTTGTGTCGAAGACCCGGTTGATTATTAAAAGTATCATGAACGTAAAAAGAACCGTCAGCTGACGGTTCTTTTCTTTTTCGGTGTGAATTTTAGTAATAATACATCGACTGCATCATCGATGCGACAATGGCCATTACGATGCTGGAGAAGATAATCGAGAGGACAATCCCGATGCCCATAAAGATCAAGGTTGCCCAGGCAAAGTGTTTTTTCGTGGCTGCAGTTTTTGAATCAACGCTCCAGATAATCAACATCACGATATTGACAATCGGAATATACAAGAGCAGCAGGGTCAGCATCCAGTCACCAAGTGTCATCGGGGCTTCGGCATTATCCGGAACTGCCTGGGATCTTGGTGGAGCCTGATAGGATGATCCACTTTGCGTCGATTCTGGGGGTGTCGTTGTGATGGTTTCTGAGATAATAACCGTTTCCTCGACAATACCATCAGCAATGATTTCATCGGCAACAATTTCTTGCGATAAGCTCTCTTCATCCGGGGTATCCCCAGGAATCTCTTTTCCGGAAACATCATGAGAAAGATTTTCATTGTCGAAAACGCCTGCCGTGAAATCTTCAACTTCACCAGGATTTTCCTTCAAAACATTACCACAGTTACCACAAACTACATCTTCGGAACTGATCCCGGCGTAACATTTGGGACAATACTTTGCCATTGCGCTCACATCCTTTTTATTTTATTTTATCATAAAAGCAGGATGATTTCAAAATATAATTCAGGACACAACTTCAATTTTTTTGATAACCTGATCGGTGTAGGGTTTATCTGATCGATCCCGATCTACCGCTACAATGGCATCCGCTGTTTCGATACCAGAGATCACCTTACCAAAAGCGGCATACTGGCCATCTAAGAATGGTGCATCATCAACCATGATAAAGAATTGCGAACCAGCCGAATTTGGCATGCCGGAACGGGCCATTGAAATGACACCCTTGACGTGTTTTAGGTCATTGACAACGCCATTGCCGGAAAACTCACCTAATATAGTGTGTCCCGGGCCGCCCATGCCAGTACCCTGGGGGCATCCGCCCTGAATCATAAAACCGGGAATGACTCGATGAAAAATTAAGCCATTATAGAACCCATCATTGACCAGGGTTAAAAAGTTTTCAACGGTGATCGGGGCAACTTCGGGATATAGTTCCACTTCCATGGTCTGGCCATTTTCCATTTCAATTTTTACAATTGGATTTACTGTTTCTGACATTATTTCCTCAAAATATTTCTGATAATTTTCATTTCAATGTAGTATACACCAAATGAAATAAAATGAAAAGAGGCGATCGGCTGTCTTAAGTATTTTGCATGCGATGGTTTTTAGACCGCATATTTGTATTCACCGGTTTGTTGATCGAGATCGTAAAAATCAGCAAAGCTTAAACCAAAGACATCTTTGTTTTTATCGGAAACATCAATTTTATTTTTGATCAGATATTGCCAGAAACCCGTTCCGCCAATATCGCCCTGCATGATTACGCCCTGGACGACGCCATTTTTTAGCACCACTTTCTGATAATTGTGGCGGTCTTCACGGATGAGGATCTCACAGTTTTCTTCCGGTTCCGGGTTGATATTCCCCAACGATAAGGTTGTCAGCCCATAGAAATTAACGGTGTTTTTAAGGGCATAGCGGTCTTCGTATAATAATTTTTCGCCCAGCATGTTGATCGCTGCGATACGGCCCTGTTTCATGGCATTCGGCCAGATCCCGGCAATCCCGGTAACATCTCCAGCGGCATAAATATCGTCGATATTCGTCTTAAGATCATCACCAACGAGAATCGCCTGGTTGGTTTTTATCCCGGATCCCTGCGTAAAATTAAAGGCAGGGCGCACTCCAGCTGCAATCACAATGACATCGGCAGGAACCGCTTTACCACTGGCTAAATGGATTGTTGTGCCACGACCGACATCATTGACATCCACCGAAACAACCTTGTCTTCCAGGATAAACTCTGCGCCAGCCTCTTCAAACAGCTGCTGATAGGCCACAGCAGCCTGATGATCAAGCTGCAAACTCATTACGTCCTTAGTCATTTCAATGATGGTGACATTTAATCCCCGTTCCAATAAAGCCACAGCAGCGTCCATCCCCACCAGACCGGCACCGATAACCACAGCATTCTTTGCTGTTTGACATTCCCGGTCTAAAAGTTTTGCATCTTTTAAGTCACGGAAGCCATAGACATTTTTTGATTCCCGCAGTCCCGGGATCGGCGGAATAAAGTAGCCCGCTCCGGTGGCAATCAGTAATTTGTCATAGCTGATTGTCTGATTGTTATGGGTTGTTACGGTCTTATAATCAGGATCCAGGCTGATTACCGTGGTATTATTAAGCCAGGTTATTCCTGCTGTCTCAAAGAAATCATCGGCAATAAAGCTGATTCCTTTGGCATCCCGCTGATGCCCCAGAAATTTATGGAGCATACAACGGGAATGAACGCTGTCTTCCCTGGAAATAATGACGACTTCTGTTTTTGGCTCTGAGACTTTAATGGTTTTGGCTGCACTGATGCCAGCTGCACTGGCTCCGATGATTACAATTTTCATAGGTTTACCTCTTTCACAACGATGGCTTGTTTGGGACAGGCTTTGACACAACTGGGTCCATCCGGTTTATCATCGCAGAAATCACATTTTATGACCTTCGTCCGGGTTTTTTTATCTGGCTTTAACACCCCAAAAGGGCAGTTCATCACACACATATAACAGGCAGCACATTTGTTTTCATCATACTGCACATGGCCGCTAACCGGATCCTTTTCCAGCGCTCCACTCATACAGGAGAGCACACATTCCGGCTCGTCACAGTGACGACAGAAAATTGGCAGATAACCCTTCCCGGCATCGAACTTGATGAAATTTCGGGTTTCGGCATCAGGACTTTGCAGGTTGACGGTGTAAAAATTACTACCTTCTTCATGGGCGCTGATACAGGCAATATTGCAGTTCAGGCAGCCATCGCATTTTTCACGATCAATGATGATTCGTTTCATGATTACACCTCCTTAGATGTTTAATTCCTGACGTTTCTTTTCAATGATGGCATCCAAAGTTTGGGCGGCTGACTGGGCATTTTCATCAATGATCAATTGTCCACCAGTGAGGCTTAACATGTCCTGAGTAAATACCTGTACCGCCACCGGGCTGCCGGTTACAAACGGTGGTAAACCCAAATGCAGTGGCAGACCAAGGGCTAAACCAAAGGCACCGTCAGCCAGTGCTTGTTCTTCCAGCCATTGCGGCGCTGATAAAACCAACGGCAATTGTGGCAGATCAACGCCGATGGCTTCGGCCAGTTCAGTGGCAACCAGTTCCAGTCGGCCAATCGCCAGACAGGGACCAAAGTTTAAAACCGGCGGAATTCCCAGGCTCTCACAGACGGCCCGCAGCTTTGGTCCGGCCAGAGATGCCGCTGAAGGGGACATTAAACCGACATTTTCCAACCCGCCGGATGAACATCCTGCCGATAAAACCAGAATATCTTTGGCAATCAATTCTTTAACCAGATTGACCGTCAGCACGTCATGACCGCCAGCCGTTAAACTGGAACATCCGACCACCCCGGCAATCCCTTTAATTTCACCTTTGACAATTAAGTCAATCAACGGTTTCCAGGTTCCCCCCAGGAATGATTTCAAGGAGCCTTCACTGACGCCGGTTAACGTATCATCATTGCCGTGTTCGGCATCCAGATTCAAGGCAACCACTCCCCGTCTGGCCTGATACGCTTCGATTACGGAATCGATAATTTCATTACTCTGGCTTTCTTTTTCTTCAAAAACAAAGGGTTTCATTTCAGCGTTAGCTTTTTTGGAAACATCGTCTAAGCAGATTTGTTTGATTTTTAATTCGTCACAGATCGGTTCAATCCCCGGTAAGGTACAGTTGAATTCGGATAACACCGCATCAATAGCGCCAGTAGCAAGAATCGCTTCACTGGTAAAATTGTTACCGGCATGACCGTTGAAGACTTCTTTATAATGTTCGCCGCGCAATTGTAGATCTTGACCGACACAGGTACAACCAACCAGTTTGAACCCTTTGGCCCCAACAGCTTTGGCCTTTTCAATGACATCCCCCTGAATCAACCGCTCCTGTAAATAGGCAAACATTGAGTGCTGATGACCCGTGATCATGATATTGATATAGTCGGTATCAATAACCCGTAAGCCCACTGGCGCCAAACGGATGGAAGGTTCTCCGAGCATCACATCATTTAGCAGATTCGTCAGTGTTAAACCATAGAGACCGGTAGAAATACCCAGCTTCAAGCAGTTAAGATACATATCGACGGGATCTGAATTGAGATTGGTAGACGTTTTGACAACCCCGGCAAACACTTCCGATTTTGCCCCGCCTGGCAAGATGCCCAATTCTTTCCAACGATCAAACCGGGGTTTATAAGCCATTTTTTCGACCAGTTCCATTTTGATATAGTCCGGTTTATATAAATCAGATAAGACCAGATCGGCTATCTTTTCCGCACAAATATACTCATCGGTTTCATCCACTTCAAAAATTTCTGCCAGTTTGGCCAGAGCAACCTTACCTTTTAATATCCCTTTGCTGGCAGCGGTCTTTTTAAGCAATAGAGCCGTGTTTTCAACGATATGTATATAACATCCCGACCCGGCAGAAACCGCACGCAGGAAATTTCGGGCCACGATGGTGTCAGCCGTTGCGCCACAAACCCCTTTGGGTCCGTCTGGTGTGATTCGACATGGCCCATTTGAACAAAGCCGGCAACAGATCCCCTGTAGCCCGAAACCACATTTGACACTTTGCCCCTCCATCCGATGATGCGATGTATCCACGCTGAGATTGGAAATAAAGTTTTCCAGTTTTTGATCCGCACTTGCACAGGTTTTACAACTAAAATTTGAATTCATATGATACCCTCCAGTAATTTATATTTGTAGCTGTTTTCGATATTAATCTTACCTGTTTTCTTTAAAGAACTGTTCCGATTAAAATCATGTTTAAATTATATTTCTGGAACAAGTATTTGTCAAGAATGATTCAAGATAAATATTTATCATAACATTTAAGTCCAAAAAATTCAAAAGCCTGATACCACGGCATCAGGCTTTTGATGTTAAAATTTATTTTTGTAAAAGTAGTAAGTTTCTTAATAATGATCAGGCAAAAAGAGAGACTTCCATACGGTTTAGCGACACATCATCCGGTAGTTTATTCTTAAAATAATCGGAAAGTAAGATTTCCAGTTCCGGATCAAAGTAGTCACAAATACCGTTGTTTTCTTTATTATAGATATGTACATGAAACTGAGTATTGGCATCAAAACGCATTACTTCCTGATTGTCCTTTAACTTTAAAATCAGACCTTTTTCAGAGAAGGTTTCAAGAATATTATAAATCGTCCCTACCGACATCACATATCCCTGATTTTCGAGGGCATCCATTAACATATCAGCACTGGGGTGCGAGGTCATTTCTGACAATACCTTTAAAACGCTGATACGCTGGGGCGTGGCTTTTAATCCGACACTACGGATCATATCTGTATACATTTGGATCTTTTTACTTTTCATGATTAAGAATAACTCCTAACTAATAATTTCTGTTTTAATTATAGTATGATTCACTGATATTGTCAAACTTCTTTTAGCTTTTCTATTAAAAAAGTGTCCGATTCCACACGATTTTAAATTACATGGCTTGTCAGAGACAATCTTCGTAATTCTATCAGTGTGTCATCGGACACTTCCTCATTCTCACAAATTGTTTTTGATCAATCCTCATTTAGTCATCTCTCACATTCACATCTGCATTGATTTTGGAAGATTTGGTCGATTTTTATTAGCCAAAAATCCATCAGCTGTGATTTCATCTCCAATCATTTCCTCTGCGAAAAGCTCATCATTGCTCGTCAGGATTCGCCTTTCAACGGCAGGCATCATTTCCCGTCCCTGATCCAATAATCCTCTTGAAAGACTCATAACTTCAAAAGCTTTTTCCGTTTCATCACTGAACCATTTGTCGCCAATGATCTCGTCAGCAATTAACTCGTCTGTCAAGACGACATCATCCGTTTGTAGTGGCTTTGCTTCTTTAGCCGGGGTCATTTCCCTGCCACCATCGAGAAATTCCCGTGAAAAACTTCCACGTTCCATCATTTCCTCTTCAAGGAATTCATCAGCGATCTTCTTATCAACAACGATTCCCGTTGTTATTACCATGCCGCAAAAACTGCATTTTGTATCGTCAATACTCAAAATGTAAGTACATCGTGGACAATACTTCGGCATTTTACTCACTTCCTTCCAACTGTATTTTATCATAGGTTCAGTATTTTTACAAATGAAAGAAATCTATTTATCTTGTAAATCCTGAAATAAAGCTTTGGTTAAGCAATGTAAACAGGCTGATACAGAAATTTCTATTCTGCAACAGCCTGTTTGGTTTTATCTATAAAATGGTTGTACGAATGCAATTCGTGTTTATACAAATAAGGTGGTTCCGGCATTCTCATTGCTGGCGATATAGGTTCCGACGCCGGCAAATTCAATCCCGTCAATCAATTCTTCTTCCTTTATCCCCATCAGATCCATACTCATGGTACAGGCAATGAAACGAACCCCGGCATTTTGCGCTTTTTTAATCATTGTATCGAGGTCATCGACGTGTTTCTTTTTCATGATGCCCTTAATCATCGCCGGGCCGGCTCCCAACATATTCATCATTGACAGTGGCAGTCGGGCAGCTCCCTTTGGCATCATCGCTCCAAACATTTTTTCGATAAAGGTTTTATTGTGACCTTTGCCGTCTCTTCGTCGCAATGCATTGAGCCCCCAGAATGTAAAAAAGAGGGTGACGTTTTTCCCTTGGGCAGCAGCCCCCTGAGCAATGATCATCGAGGCCAGAACCTTATCTAGTTCGCCACTAAAAACCACCAGGGTGGCATTCTTCTGAGTTGAAACAGCAGGCATCAGGCTACAGGTTTCGCCAGCATCACCTTTTCGAATCACACTGACAAAGCTTTTGCCTTGGGTTATCTGCGATACCAGCGTATGGCCGTTGGTTTCGCACCAGCTTTTGATATCACTGACAAAGCCAAAATCGGTAGCAATAATCTGCACCAGATCACCGGCTTCAACACCTTGAATCGCCTCATACGTAGCCATCAACGGCCCTGGACATTGCAATCCGGTGACATCCACCTTTTTTTTGATCACCTGGTTCCCATCACCGCCGTGATCGACATTGCCGCCATCGGCTTCGTCTTTCTTGGGGATGCATTCACCAATAGTGAAATCCGGCTGAGCCAGCTGATAGTGGGCTGTTTTGTAGGTGCTGTAGCCACCCGATAAGTTATAGACATTGGTGAAGCCATGACCTTTTAGGATTCGTATACCCAGATACGCCCGTTGGCCGACCTGGCAACTGACATAAATTGGGGTGTCCTTGGCAATCGGTATTTCATCAATGCGATCTCTTAAGGTATCGAGTTCAATATTGACAGCACCTTTTATGGCACCGGCGCTAAATTCAATTGGTGTCCGGACATCCAATAGAAAGCCGCCTTTTCTAATGATCTCGTCAATCTCAAACCATTCTACTGTTTTATAAACGCCGGTTTCAATGTTGCTGGCGATATAACCCAAAACATTGACCGGATCTTTGGCTGATGAAAAAGGCGGTGCATAGCATAATTCGAAATCCTGAAGATCCAACACCGTCGCACCGGTTTTCATGGCGGTGGCAATAACATCAATTCGTTTTTCAGTGCCATCCTGGCCAACCGCCTGGGCCCCTAAAATTTGGAGGCTCTTTGGATCATAAAGCAGTTTCAAGGCAATATTGGTGGAATTGGGATAATAACCGGCATGATTGGCCCGATGTGCAATGACCACCTGATAATTTATTTTTTTTATATCCAGCTGGGCGGCATTATTGCCGGTGGAAGCAATTGTTTTGCCAAAGACTTTGGCGACAGCCGTGCCCTGAATTCCCAGGTTTTTTGTTTTAATTCCATTAATATAATCAGCAACAACCCGACCCTGACGGTTTGCTGGCCAGGCCAAGGGAATGGCGGTTTGCTTTTTAGTTACAAAATCCTTTACTTCAATGGCATCACCAATGGCAAAAATATCGGGATTAACGGCTTCGGTATCGGCATTGATGACTTCATAGTTTTCAGTTGTGACGATATGACCCCGGGGACCGCATTTGAGATTGGCATTTTTTGCAAGTGCGTTTTCCGGAACAACACCGATGGCTAAAATAACCAGATCGGCCTGTAATACCATACCGCTCTCCAGAACTACCTCGGCTCCCTGCTTTTGGAAATGATTCACCCCATCTTCCAGAATCAGATTAACACAATTGGCATTGATTTCCTGATGAACCAGTTGAGCCATTTCAAAATCCAGGGGTTTTAAGACCTGATTCATTTTTTCAACCAGAGTCACGTTGATTCCAAGCTCCTGGAGGTTTTCAGCCATTTCAACGCCGATAAATCCGCCTCCGATGACGACCGCCCGTCCGACCTTGCCGCCATCGACAATGGCTTTGATTTTATCGGTATCAGGAATATTTCGGAGGGTTAAGACATTTTGGGCTTCTGACAAACCAGGAATCGGAGGAGAAATTGGTTTGGCACCGGGAGATAAGATCAGCTTATCGAAGCTTTCAGTATACACTTCATCGGTCTGGTGGTTTTTAACTGCCACGGTTTTGGCGATTGGATCAATGCTGATAACCTCACTGAAATTTCGGATATCCAGATTAAAACGTTTTGACATGCCATCAACAGTTTGTACCAGTAATTTTTGACGATCTTTAATCACATTGCCAATATAATAGGGCAACCCACAATTAGCAAAAGAGATGTACTCATCCCGCTCAAACAAAATAATCTCGTCATCTTCACTTAAACGACGTAAACGGGCAGCAGCAGTCGCACCACCGGCGACGCCGCCAATAATTAATATTTTTTTCATGATAAATCCTCTCCGTACAATGCCTTAATAATATTTTGAGCTGGTTTACTGATGACTTCGTAATAAATCTCATTTCCTGTCCGGTAGCCCTTGACAATGCCGGCATTTTTCAGCTTTGATAAGTGTTGGGAAACCCCAGATTGGGAAACTTCAAGGCACTCTTCCATATAGGAAACATTGCATCTGCCATTGGCGATCAGTCCCTTTGTAATACACAACCGGACTGGGTGTCCCAGTGCTTTAAGAATGTCTGCCGTAACCTCGTGATCTTTCAAATCCATTTCCATGAAAAACTCTCCTTGCATCAACATAATAAATCAGCCTATCATTATTATATTAGACTTTTCTAATATGTCAACTCTTTTTTATTTTGTTTTGCTTCCAACGTCTTAAATCGAAATTCTATCGTCAAAAATTCGATTAACGCTTAATTATTTTGAATGACGAAAAATGAACAGTTGCGCCTTCTGTTCTGAATAGTCAAGGAATGTTACTCCTTAAACTGGTTTTTAATTGCTAATTACCTACACATTACCACATTCTAATACTTTAATCAAGGGGATTGTTTTGTCATATATTTAAATAGCGTAATGAATTTTTTATTCATTGTATAAAAAAAGCTCAGTATAATTTACTGAGCATTTGTTAGTATTCTTTTAGTGAAGCTAAACCCTTAAAAAGGATGACGACAGTTGATCAATGTGGTATTCCTTATTTAGTTCCTAATAACTTATATAATATATGGTACAGGGTAATTATTTCCTCTTGGGTGATGGGTAAGCACTCTTTAACTTTATCTGGAATCTGACTGGCAGGTTTCTTGAGGGCTACACCTTTTGGGGTGAGTTTAATAATCACGTTTCGCTCGTCATTGGGATCCCGGTTTCGCTCAATTAATTCGATTAATTCCAGCCGCTTCAATAACGGAGTCAAAGTTCCCGAATCCAGATAGAGATATTCGCCCATTGTTTTCACGTTGATGGTTTTATGCTCCCACAGCACCATCATGGCGAGATATTGGGTATAGGTCAGTCCGATCTCATCAAGATAGGGTTTATAACGTTTAACCACCTCTTTGGCACTGGCATAAAGCGGAAAACACAATTGATTTTCCAGTTTCAGTTGATCATTGTTCAAGTCAATCACTCCTTTGAAATAGTATACCAATCATTATACATCACAATTCTGTTGCAGGCAATTTTTCACTGGCGATTATTCGGCTAATAATTTTTTGATATCATTCTCAATTTTTTCGGGTTCATCGGTAGGCGCAAATCGTTTTACGACCTGGCCCTGTTTATTAACCAGAAATTTAGTGAAATTCCATTTTATTTTGGAACCCAGGATTCCTCCCTGCTCATTTTTCAGGAAATTGAACAACGGATCGGCGTTGTCACCATTGACATCAATTTTATGAAAAATCTTAAAAGTGACACCAAATCGGGTTTCGCAAAAACTCTTTATTTCGTCATCAGAACCGGGGGCCTGGTTGGCAAACTGATTACAGGGAAAATCAAGAATCTCAAAGCCCTGATCCCTATATGTATCGTATAGGTCCTGAAGTCCGGCGTATTGGGGGGTTAGACCACAACCAGTGGCAGTATTGACAATCAACAACACCTTACCTTGGTATTCTTTCATGGAAACATCCTGGCCAGTGGCATCTTTTACGGTAAAATCATATATGTTCATGATCGTTCTCCTTTGCGTAATTACATTGTATGCAATTATTATACATCTCAATTTAATTTCGTCAAGTGTTTTTTGCGAAGCTTTAGTACGATTTTAACATTGAATGCATAACTCAAATAATTACCACGACATTGATGAACCGTTACAGAATAAAACCTGCTCAAACAGGCTTTATTCCGTTAACCACACTGCGGATATTTCGGAGGCTGTTTTTTACTTCTTCAGATGAACAGACATGGACACTCTGGGGCAGATAATTTAAGAAATCCCTAAATACAATCACTATTCCAATTTCTCTGACAATCAGTTTTTGGATGCTCTGGTTCATCCGATTGAGTATGATAAACTCAACGACTTCTTCATTGACATGATAGCGGATGCACAGGTTTTTTGCGCTGCCAACCAAGCCGTCTCGCAGTACCGAAATACTAGATCGAAGAATGCCACCTGTTTCCTGAGGTGAGATCGTGGCAGCAACACCTTTCTTTTGCGGATTGGCGCTTTGATCCAGGATCGTTTCAAGCTGATCAAATGCAATGAACGTTTCTGAGGTGCTGCTTTTTTTTATTTTTTCAAATGCCGGCAGGGTATGTTCGACCCATTGCACGGACTCCTTTTCGACAAAAGGTATGCATTTTCTCAGAATCATCTGGGATTTATTTTGGTAATAGTCTAAAATTTCAGGATCTTCATAAATAATCGCACTTTCAAAATCCCGGTCAATGGTAATTACCTGCTTTGACGTGATAAAATAATTGGGAACAATTATACTGATATCATCATATATTTTGGTTCCTGAGTAGAAATAGTACGGTTCGTAATCAATATTTGTGAGACTTTTCAGTAACAGAACGGTTTTGAGGATGTCGAGGTTATTTCCCAGTTTTTTCTTATTGACTAGGGGAATAATGTTCTGAATTTTTCCGCAGCGATGATTATGACAACTGATCCGCATAATTAACTCATACAAAAAATAGTGTTTGAAATTGATTGACATGATGACATGGGCATCTTCATTCCGCCCCATTTCTTCCATAAAACAACTTCGGATAATTCCCTCAATTTTTACCTGTCCGTTGATAATCCGAGCTTTTTCTGAAGCTAACTGGGTTTTTACGAGATACTCTTCCGTTTCAATCCACATTTTCTTCTGATTGGTTTGAGCACTGATTTCGTTATAAAGAGCAAAAATATCATGACTGTTTTTAAGAGCTTCGCAATCGTCATACTCATTCTCATAAAGGGCGTATAATAACTTCTTTTTATCTTTGCTCAGGTTTAAAGCCACCATAATTTTCTGAAGATCCTCTAGATTAAGACGGCGCTTGCCTGACAAGAAATGCTGAAGGGTGGAGCGATCGACCCCCACTTCTTTAGCAAGTGAAAAATTCGTCATATTCTTTTCTTTTATCATTTCTTTTAGTACATTACCGATTTCCTGGCTCATTTTTTCCTCCGTCTTCCTCCTTCAATTGTGCGTCTTGCTGATATCGGGGTAATTTTATTTAATTCGTATTTTGCGATAATAACGTTTGCAGATTGATGCTTTTATTTTAACATTAAGATGCAAAATAATCAATAACAAAGAGCTAATATTCATGTAATGATTGACATGCGCACGCTTTTATCCAGCTGTTTTTTGAGCGCAAAAAAGCGCACGTCAGCCAAATGCTACGTACGCATGATAAAAATTGGTTCAAAATGGTTTAAAGGTAACGCTTTCTGTAAGCGTGTCTGAAGTTTACTAGATATAATCGAGTTCTTTCTGCCGTTCCAATTGTCGTTGTGCGGCTTTGATGACCGACTCTGTATTATCTGACTCATCGTACTTGGTATAAAAACCAAAAGAAACCGACAATTTAATGGATTGAACCTTAACTTCGTCAAGACTCTTTTTAAAGCGCTCCAAAGCCCGCTCAACCTTGGCACCTTCGGTTCTGGGCATCAGAACAACAAATTCGTCACCTTCGTAGCGGGCCACCACATCATCGCCCCGAACGCCATACTTAAGAACCTGAACCGCTTTTCGCATGAGAATATCGCCAACGGCGTGACCATACTCGCTATTGATCTTGGACATGCCATTGATGTTCATAAAAATGATCGATAATGGGTAGTATTGCTCTTCATCCATTCGTTGCAGTTCTTTTTCATAGAACTTACGGTTATAAACTCCGGTTAATTGATCATAGAAGGACAAGGATTCCATGTTCTGGTCGAGACTGTTTTTATCTTTAAGCATCTCCTTGATGAAATTCCGGTGCTCGGTGACATCCTCCATAAAGCAGAGGATACCGATAATTTCACCATTGCTATTTTTGATTGGTGCCCAATGATTTTTGCCAACAATGACATTCCCACTATCACCTTCATACTCTTCAAGGGACGAAAACTGTTCACCAGCCAGCACTCGATCAAAAAATCCCCGTAGATTATCCCGTTCCTCATTACTGTTAATGATATCCAAAATACGGGTTCCAATTGCAATGTCGGCCCCCCATTGATCTTTTGCCATTTCTTTATGTCGATTATTAAAGCTTAAATACCGATAGTCCCGATCCAGACCGAAAACAAGAAACTCATGGGTGGTTTCAAGCATGGTTTTTAGCAGGCTATTTGCCAACTCCAACTTCTCAGTCAAAGCTAGTACGGCTTCTTCAAATGACTGCTCTTCAAGTTTTTTTCGGTTATCTTCATTGATGGTTTCAATATTTACGACACTCATATTTTTACTCACTAAGCCTCAACCTCCAAAATTATTTAAATCTTAGATTTAATTAAAATATTCCTGTATTATTCAGGAATATTTATATATTGTAACATTTCCAACGTTAAGATTCTACTTTTTTTGCCTATAATTTTTGCATCATCATTATTTATAAGGCAACCTGGCTGAGGGTATCCTGTAATTTTTTATCCTCGCCAATGCGATCGTCTACAATTTAACCCCGTCTGGAAATCCGACTGAAAAGCCGGGTTGTTTAAGAATTTTCTGATTGAAGAAGTCAATTTTCTCCAGTGCGTTACAGCCATAGAAAGCATATTCCCCGAGGGTTTCCAATTCATCAGGCAGATGAATTACATTCAGATTGTCACAGCCATAAAAACAGCTGATACCGATATGCTTTAACTGATTTGGCAGGATCATTTCACTGATTTTGACGCAATCTTTAAAGACATGACTGCCTAATGTTTCCAGTTGACTATTTTCAAGAAATGCAACTGATTGAAGACACCTGCAGCCAAGAAATACCGCTTCTTCAATTTCAATTACAGCATCAGGGATGACCAGTTGTATTAACGAGCGGCACCCTTCAAATGCAGAGGTGCCAATCCTTTCCAGTACTCTGGCACTATCCAGATTAATGCTATTTAACGATTCGCAGCCGTAGAAGGCAAAATCTTCAATGACTTTCAGGGTTCTGGGGATGGTCACCCGTTCCAACTGAGTACATTGATAAAACATACTGCGTTTAATGACCTCAACACCCTCGGGAATAACCACTGATTTTAGCTCAGAATCATGGCGATATCCATGGCTTGCGGCTGTTTGAAATTCAGCAAAATCTTTAAAAACAAGTTCTTTTGTGCCATCCGCCTGATTAACGAGATCAGCTTCATTGTCAAAGCTGAGACCTGGATTTTTTTGAAAAAATGGCTTCGGTTCAGTTTTTGAGAAAAACCCCATTCCCTTTTCAATTGGTGCCTGCGAGGAGGCTTGGTTGTTAAAGGAATCTGGCTTGGAGTGATAATCGGTGGCTATTGATAAGTACTCATCAATTGTTATATCTGGTACAATCTCCGGCTCAAACGGTTTGACACTGGGTTCTGGCTCAACTGTTTCCTGTTTGACGCTGGCAGGCGTATCTGCTATGGGCTGATCGGAGCCATTAAATTGTTTTAGCACATTTTCTTTTTCTTTGAGGGCCAGGTCTGCCATGAGCATCTCGTTTTTGAGGTTATCCAATTCTGCCCGTAGCGGCAGTCGTTTTTCAGCGATGGGTTGTTTTACTGCTTGGTTTGCTTCCAGTTCATTTTGGGAGGCAAACAATTCGTTCTGGAGAATTTCCAGTTCTTTCTGGGATTGGCGGATTTTCTCTGTCAGTGTTTGAAATTCGGTTTCGGCATCAAAAAGATGCGCCTTCACGGTATGGAGTTTGCTGCGGGATAAATCGAGATCCTGACGGCTAGTCTCCAACTCCGCTGTGATCTGCGTCAGGGCGGCTTTTTTTAACGAAATTTCACTGTTAATCGCCATCAGTTCCTGATCAACTGCTGCGTTATTGCCCAATTCAATACTGTTAACAGTTTCTACTGCCGGATTCTGTTCAAAGATGACCAGATAAAAATCTTCTTTCTGGGCCGGGGAGCTTTCTTTTAAGAGCGGCAACACCCGAATGATAAGCCCCTCGGTAGCCTTTTTCCGTCTGACTGCAATGATCGGAGAATCAACCGCTAAGCGACGGGTGATAGCCTGGTAGAGCGTTTTATTCAAATCACGACGGAATTTTTTACGGGCCATTTTTAAAATGTTATTGACCCCGGCATAACCCTGCGTCGGCTCTAAAAATAACCCGGTATGACCGTGAACATAGCGAATCGTTCCCAACTGATCCACCAGCACCGCCACCGGGGCATAGGTTTTTAAAAGTGCTTCTCTGGTCAGTTCCATAACGGTTTGCTCGGCTGACCGAACTCTGCGGGTAATGGTGAAAAAGCACGGCCATTCCAGGGCTCCTATTTCAGATAAAACACGATCTTTAATCCGGTATTTTTTTTTCGCCTGCATTCCTGCAGTTACTTTATTTAGTTGTTCCATAACCGATCCTCCTCTACTTTTTGCGTTTGTTCCAGGTGGTGATGGCAAAATTAACAGGGCTTGCGATACACCGCTGGCATAATGAATTTAAAATTGGTCTGTTTCAGATTAAGTGACTCGGCATGACCAATAAAGAGATAGCCTCCGGGCTCCATATAATTGTACATCTTTTCGACTAAACGGTCTTTGGTTGCCTGATCAAAGTAAATCATCACATTACGACAGAAGATAACATCAAACTTTTTCTTAAAAACAAAAGTAGGCGTCATCAGATTGAAACGACGGTAAATCACTTCATTCTTGATCGCATCCACAATCATCATGTGGTTGCTGTCATAACTCTGAAAATACTTTAATTTCCAGTTAGGCGGGAGTACCTGTACCCGATCTTTTTCATAAATGCCTTTTTTAGCGGTATCCAGAACCTTGTTGGAGATATCGGTTGCCAACAGTTTTTTGTCCCAAAGATGGGCCTCAGTTCCGAAAAATTCGGCCATGATCATCGCCAGCGTATACGGCTCCTCACCAGTGGAACTGGCGGCGCACCACAGCCGGATATCACGGTTATTTTCGGCTTCTTTTTTTTTCTTGAGATAAGGTAACACGGTATTCTTAAAGAACTCAAAGTGCTCCGGCTCCCGCATAAAAAATGTATGGTTGGTGGAAACCTTATCAATGAGCACCGAACTGGCTTCTCCGGTTTTATCAGAGATTAAATAATGATAATAGTCGGTAAAGCTATCAAAGCCCAACTCCACCAGTAGCTTGTGAAGCCGCCCCATCAGTAGAAGTTGTTTTTCTTTTTTTAACTCAATACCATACTCACTGTGAATATATTCCGTTAACATGGCAAATTCTTTTTCGGTGATTTGAATCATTTTTCCACATCCTCAATCCTGTTATCCGCATTCACCCGTCGTCTGACGATGCCCAACAACGGCAAATACTTAGACTAGTTTAACTCAGACCGGAGCTCTTGTAAATACTGAATTTTGCCGGTGTTGCTGATGTTTTTTCGGAATTTATCATCTTCTTCAGTAAATAATTTTCTTGTCAATCTGATTAAAAAAGGCTATACTGGAATAAATCTAATTTAGAATGGAGAATGAATATGGCAATCGTATGGACACCAGCTCTGTCAGTGGGCGTAGACAACATTGATTCACAGCATAAAATCTGGTTTGAAAAAGCAGATCAACTTTTTGAAGCCGGCAAGACCGGAAAATCCAAGGAAGTTATTGCGCAAATGTTTGATTTTCTTGACGATTATACCAAGCAGCATTTTAAAGATGAAGAAGCTTACATGGCCAAAATAAACTATCCCGAAATTGAAGAACAAAAAAAATTACACAAGGCGTTTATTGAAGAGCTGGCCAAACTAAAAAAAGATTATCAGGAATCCGGCGGAAATATCACCCTGATTATTAACGCCAATCAGATGATTGTAAATTGGCTGACCAAGCATATATCAAACGTTGATAAAAAAATTGGCACCTACGCCAAAACTCTATAAATCATCAAACCGCAGTCGCTGGCGATTGCGGTTTTTTTTCTGATTAAGTAGTGCAAACAGTTCTCCAACGGGATAAGCCCATTTAAATAAATCCGATTTTCCCCAATACTGCTGTCAGTTTTTTCATGTCAAGGGGTTTTGATGCATAGGCATTGCAGTTATAATCAAAGGCTGACTGAACCACCGGGGTTTCTCCCAGAACGGTGATCATGATTATTTTGCAGGCTTCGTTTTCCGGGATGCCTTGCTGACGTTCCAGATCTCTGATGGTTTTTAAAACCTGGATGCCATCAATTTTTGGCATCATCACATCCAGACAGATCAGATCATAGGGGTGGCCATCCTGACTGGCCAGGAGATAGGCATCGATGGCTTCCAGTCCATCCACCACCATATCGCAGTCGCCATAGCGGTTTAAAAATTTGGCCAAGAATTTGCGACTGACCATGTCGTCTTCCACAATTAAAATTCGTTTCATTTCAATTCTCCCGGGCAGCTCCGGCATTCTGCGCATACCAGATTGCTGCGATTTGTTCCAGGTATTCACTAACTGCTACGATCCGGCTTTTGCGGATTGCAAGTTCCATTTTAAAAACCAGATTTTTTAATTCTTCCGCATTCATTCGTTCAAATATTCCTTTCAGCTGATGCGCAATCACTTCCATTAGCACCAGATTTTCCTGATCCAACAGCTGATGCAACTGATCAATTTTTTGTTTAACCGCATCCTGATCCTGCCCATTTGGCTTGGGTGGTTTCGTTAAAACAGCTTCCGGCACCAGCCGCATTTGCACATCAGTATTACTCGTTGCCAGCGGCCCGGAATGATTTTTTGATTGCTGTTTATTAGACAGATATTTTTTTAGCAGGCGCTGCATTTCGAAGCGATCCACCGGTTTGGACAGATAATCATCCATCCCGCTGGCTTTAAATGACGCTTCATCTCCCTTCAAGGCAAAGGCAGTCAGGGCAATAATGGGTGTCTTCTGATTAAGATGGTTTTCCTGTTGATACATATTCCCATCTGAACGGTTATTCTTTTGTCTACCTCGAATGATCCGGGTTGCTTCGAGGCCGTCCATCTTTGGCATCTGGATATCCATTAGAATGAGATCATATTTATTTTGGGAGGCTGCATCTAGTCCCGCTACACCATTGCCCGCCACATCGACAACAGCACCCATACTTTTAAGCATCTTTGTAACAACAATCTGATTGACCCGGTCATCTTCCACCAGTAGGATTTGCTGTCCGGAAAAATGGGCATCTTCCTGGAAATCCCGGGCTGATTGACCTGATTTTTTTGTTGCAAGCATCGGCAGAAAAACAGAAAAAGTGCTCCCGACCCCCAGTTGACTACTAAAGGTCACACCACCACCCATCATTTCCAAAAGCTGCTTGGTGATTACCAGACCCAAACCGGTTCCCCCGTATTCCCGGGTATAGGAACCGTCAATCTGGGTAAAGCTCTTGAAAAGCATGGAATAATCTTTTACATCAATGCCAATCCCCGTGTCGGCGATGGCAATTTTTTGAATAATTTCGTAATTCTTTTCAGGAACGGGTTCCTGACTGACTATAATTTTAACCGAACCGGTATTGGTAAATTTGATGGCATTACTGAGCAGATTATTGATGATCTGTTTAAGGCGCATGCTGTCACCGATGACAAAATTTGAAATGATGCTGTGATAGTCGACCGACAAGTCAAGCCCCTTTTCCAGTGCATGTTTTTTATGGGTTTTAACCGTCGATTCGATCAGATCCATGAGATTAAAACTCATCGGATTAATCATCAGTTTTCCAGCTTCCATTTTGGCAAAATCGAGAATGTCGTTGATGATCCCAATCAGCGAGCTGACACAGACCTTGGCAGTCTGCAGATTATCCTGCTGCTCCTCGGTCAGCGGTTCCAGGGCGGTCAGATCAATCATCCCGACAATGCCATTTAGTGGTGTTCGTATTTCGTGGCTCATGTTGGCCAGAAACTCGCTTTTGGCCCGATTGGCTTCCTCTGACCGGGCGATGGCCTGTTTCAGTTTGATTTCAGTTTTTTTCTTACTGTCCATATCAGACGACAGCACCGCTATATAACCAGCTTCGGGGCTATATATTGAAGCTTCCACCCATTTTTTCAGGCGGATCATATAGTATTCTTCCAGTTGGATGTTTTCGCCACGACTGAGAACCTCCTGAAAGCGATTGAACAAATCCTGACTTTCTTCGGTTTCCAGAAACCCCATTTCCGATAATTTGTGCCCAATAACCTCATCCCGCTTGATACCAAAGAGTCTTTCCGTAGCCAGATTCATTTCCACCAGTTCGGCATCAACCAGATTTCGGCCTTCATCATAAAGGGCTTTGAAATAGGAAATACTGCTGTCCATGTATTTAAACAGCGAGTAGTATTTCTTCTGACTTTTAATAAATAATTCTTCGGCAAAGCGTTCGTCATGAATATCCAGAAACATCCCAATCATGCCAGCATATTCCCGGTTTTTATCATAGAAAGGCCGACCCATTCCCCGGAAGGTGCGATAGGTATTGTTGGGCGCCAATAGTTCCAGCTCCATATTAAAATTGGATTGTTCTTCCAGCGAATCTTTGAGAATATCGATGAAGCGGGCTCGATCCGTTTTTTTCATATGTCTCTGGATATCTTCCAGAAATGACTCCCGGGCAATGTTCATAAAGGCTTTAAAGGTCTGGTTAATGAAATCGCAGCGATGATCGTGGTCAATCCGAAAAATCATCACCGGCAAGCTGTCCAGTATCGAAAGGCTGAACTCCCGGGCTTCCTTTAAACCTTTTTCATAGTATACCTGCTCGGTGATATCGTCCAGGGTAATAATATAGTCGGAGTGGTTGGCAGTGACAATCGGCAGTACATTCAGGTTAATATAGCGAATTTCTTCATTGCCATCATGAAAAAAATTAATTTTGATCGACTTATTCCGAACCATGGTTTTGTCTGTGATGGCCCGGGTTACTATCCGTCGAAACTGACAGCTGCCGCAGTTCAATGAGTAGCCACAGCCGCCATTGGTACTAAACACACAGCTCAAGGCATCCCCAAAGGCCCTGCCGATCACCCAGGTTTCCTCCAGCTTAAAGGTATTGAGAAAGGCCTGGTTGACCCGGATGATCGATTGTTCTTCATCAATCACCAGCATGCTGGTCGGCAGCAGATCAAACATCATTTTGAGATTGTTGCGTTCTTTTTTAATGGTTTTCTCGGCTTCGATAATCCGGGAAATATCCCGAAAAACCACGACTTTTCCCAGATAGTCCCCACTTTCTGATATCAGCGGAGATAAGCGTGCCGACAGATAGCATTTATGACCATCCGGTCGGATATAATAGCTGCGCCGAGGCAGGCCCATAGCTGGCGAGAATTCATTGTTTCGGCCATACTCCCAGAATTGGATTGGTTGCTCATGACCATCCCGATAGAGTTTTAATACGTCCTCAAAGGGTTTGCCCAAAACGTCTGATAATCGCCGTCCCAGTATTTTCAATGCTTCCGTATTGGCAAAATCCAGTCGATTATCCAACTCACAAGTCATGATCGCATCGCCGGCGCTGTTCAGGGTTGACACCAACCAGGCTTTATCTTTGTTTTTAAGATGCTGTCTCATTTCATCCATCTGATTACTCCTGTCACGATTTTTCTAAAGTCATGGCCGTATCCCTGTGACTGGCTGTCAGTATTTTCCATACTCATCGTCACTGAGGATGATGGTTTTTGGGACTGGCGCATGGGTGCTCTGACCGGATCTCTTTTTAACCGACTGGCGGTTTTGTTCTTTCATGGTTTCGAACATCCGCATCATATCCGGACTGACATTTTCATAGCTGGCCGCACCCATGAAGCCACCACGTTTTAGTTTAAAACGCGCCACCTGTTCTTTAAGGAGTTCCGCCTGACTGGCCAATTCCTCGCTGGCGGCCGCTGTTTCCTGAGAGGTCGCCGAGGTCCCCTGAACAACATTGGCAATCTGGGTAATACCCTGATTGATCTGCTCCACACCGATTGCCTGTTCATTGGAGGCCACTGAAATATTATTGATCAGTCCATAAACCTGTTCTATGGAGTCCACAATCGAAACCAATGCGGCGGCGGTTTCATTGGCAATTTTAGTACCACCCTCAACCTTTTTAATGGAACCTTCAATCAGGGCCGTGGTTTCTTTGGCGGCGCTGGCCGACCGGGCGGCGAGGTTTCTAACTTCCACGGCGACGACTGCAAAACCCTTGCCATTTTGTCCGGCTTTGGCCGCTTCAACTGCGGCATTCAGGGCCAGAATATTGGTCTGGAAGGCGATTTCATCAATTACCTTAATGATCTTGGAAATATTATTGGAGGATTCACTGATGTCTTCCATGGAGCCCAGCATTTGTTGCATCCGGCTGTTGCCCTGGTTGGCATTTTCTTTGGTATCTTCAGCCAGCTTATTGGCCTGCTCGGCGTTTTCGGCGTTGAGCCGGGTTTGAGCGGCGATCTCTTCAATCGAGGCTGTCAGTTCTTCAATCGAAGAGGCCTGCTCGGTGGCACCCTGAGACAGCGAAATGCTGGAATCCGAAACCTGCCGGGAACCTGAAGCGACCTGTTCAGTGGCTTCGTTAATATTGACCATCACCTCATTGATATTGGTGGCCATCCGATTAAAGGCGCTGGCCAGATCGCCCATTTCATCTTTGGTCGTGATGTCAATGGCGACATCCAGATCGCCATCGGCCATCCGTTTGGAAGCATCAACCATTTGATGGACTGGTTTTTTGATGGTGGAGGCAATAAAGATCCCCAGCAGAATCGAAAGAACCATCCCGATAACGATTAAGATAATGGTCATAAAGGTTGAGGAACTGGCAATGGCACTATTGCCATCGGCCGTTTCGCCCGCCACTTGAAGTTTTATTTCAATCATCCGGGCAATATCACTTTCCATCTGGGCAGCTGCACTGGCATAGTCACCGTTTTTCATCAGCGCAATGGCTTCGGCCTGTTTTCCCTGTCGTACCAGGGCAATGATTGCGGCACTGGCCTGATTCATCTTTTCTTTTTGAGCAATGGCGCTTTCCACCAGCTTTTTACCTTCTTCGGAAATCAGCGTCGTTTGAAAACTCTGCATTTTAGCATCAAACACCGTATTCTGTTCTTGAATACTGGCTTCCAACCGGGCGATTTCATCAGCATTGCCTGATAAAATAATCCCGTTGACATCGTTGTTAATGCCTTTGTAGGCATCGGTGATATAAATCAGTTCGCCCAGAGGTACTGTCATTTTCTGATAGAGATAGGTATCCTGGCGATCCACCGTCCGGATGTTGATAACCCCCATTACCCCAATACCACCGGCAATCAATGCAACCACAACAAAACCGAGAATCAACTTTGTGCCAATTTTCAGATTATAAAACCATTTCATCGTTGTACCTCTCATCTTTCTGATTGATTAGAATTTCCACTTCCTGGTTGGATAATAACTTGTCACAGTCCAGCAGTTGTTTGACCTCATTTCCCACCTTGCCGATGCTCTTAATAAACTGGTTGGAAATACCCGAACTGAGCATTGGTTGTTCAATAATGTCTGCCGCTTCAAACGAGATCACCTCAGAAACGCTGTCCACGATCAGACCAACGGTATTTTTTCCGACATCGATCACAATCACACAGGACCGCTCATCATAGGGGACAAATTCTTTCTGAAAACGCAGACGCATATCCATTAACGGAATGATCCGACCCCGGAGGTTGAAGATCCCCCGGACATAGGCCGGTAGCTCCGGTACTTCGGTAAATGGCAGGATGCCAATAATCTCGGTCACATAACCAATCCATATCCCGTAGTACTCATTAGCCAGCTCAAAGGTTAAATACATCCCCTGTTGGTCATCATCCTGATTAAATTCTTCGGTCGCTTCTTTTATCATCGTACCACTCCTATCCATATAAATATTAGTAATTGCGAAACTGACGTGAGCGCTTCAATTTTTAAGTTGATTTGATTCATAGCGGCTTTACCAAGCAGCTATTGGACGCGCAAACCGGTCAGGCCGCTGATATCCATAATCAGACTGATACTGCCGTCAGGCAGCAGGGTACAACCAGCCAGTCCCAGGACTTTTTTCATGGTATTGACATAATTGGGGAGTGCTTTAACCACCACTTGTTGCTGCCCCAGGAGTTCATCGGCAAATACGCAGATCACCTTTTCGTCCTGTTCCACCATAATCAGAATCCCCTTGGTCAGATCAGTTTCGGCATTTTTTATCTGATAATGCTGGTGGAGCCGCAGGATCGGGAAGCATTGCCCCCGCACCATCACCATTTCGTTGTTGTCCGGATCCATCATACAGTCCTTTAGATTGGGCCGGAAGGATTCAGAAATCGTCGTTATCGGGATGGTGTAGCGGGACTTGCCGACCCGGATATTCATCCCCTCAACAATCGCCAGGGTCAGGGGAATTTTCAGGGTGATGGTGGTGCCCCGATCTATTTCACTGTCCACCAGCACCGTGCCACCAACCTCTTCGAGATTTTTGGTGACCACATCCATCCCTACGCCCCGGCCGGAAAATTCGGTAATGCTTTCCTTGGTGGAAAAGCCTGGCAGCAGAATCAGTTTAAAAATCTCCCGGTCGCTCATTTCCGCTTCGGGTTTGGTCAGGAGGTCGTTTTCCCGGGCTTTTTGAAGAATTCGTTCCTTGTCCAGACCCCGGCCATCATCCTTAATAACAATCAGCACATCACTGCCGACGTTTTTGGCTTCGAGAATGATCCGCCCGGCTTTTTCCTTGCCCTTGGCCAACCGTTCCTGCTCGCTTTCAATGCCATGATCAATGGCATTGCGGATGATATGCATCAGCGGATCGGATATATGCTCGATGATATTTTTATCGACTTCAGTTTCTTCGCCAAAGAGATCAAGCACCACTTCCCGGCTCAGTTTTTTACACATGTCCCGGACAATCCGGTTCATTTTGACAAAGGTGGTCGATAGCGGCACCATCCGAATCGACATGACCATGTCCTGAAGTTCCACCGTGATTTTATGAAGCTCAATGGCTGCTTTATGAAAGTTCTCAGACTGAATCATTTCCACTTCCGGGCATTGGGTGACCATCGATTCGGTAATCATCAGTTCCCCCACCAGATTCATCATATTATCCAGTTTATCCACATTGACGCTGATCATCTTCTGGGTGGCCCCACCGCTGCTTTTGGGGATATCCTCAGAAGCAGCGGTGGACGATACTGGTTTAGCTGGTTCCGGCAGAACAAAGCTTTCTGGGGGTGCTGTCGGCACCTGCGGTTGCCTGAATGGATCCAGCCGTTCATCCTCGATTTCCCGGAACAGCAGCTGCTCCACATAGATAATATTTTCAAAATGAGATTTGATTTCTTCATAGCCCAGC
The DNA here is from genome assembly GCF_002435675.1 of Acetobacterium sp. UBA5834. Classification (NCBI taxonomy): domain Bacteria; kingdom Bacillati; phylum Bacillota; class Clostridia; order Eubacteriales; family Eubacteriaceae; genus Acetobacterium; species Acetobacterium sp. UBA5834. Next base: position 245,338 of record NZ_DJGY01000069.1, read on the forward strand.
TCGGTTCTAAAATAGATTTCAAAACCATTTTCCCGGATATAGGCCGCTGTGTCGGGATTCTCAGCAATGTCGGCCGGTAAATAATAAACTTCCTCGGCCAGCTCGGCCAACCCGAAGACCAGCGTATAAGCGCGGATATTTTCCATGGTGCAGTCGTCTTCATATTGAATAATCACCTGATAGCAGGAACCCGCAGCTTTCCCGGCGCTGTCCTGATTTGGTGACATAGCAGTGGGCTCTGTTTTTTTTTCTTGAGGGATGTAATACTGCTGCTTTTTTTGCTGGCTCCGATTTTGGCTATCTTCCTCGCCAAAGATCTGCCGCAATTCGTCCAGAAATACTTTTAAAGATTCAATTAGAAAAGCAGGGTCACCGTCGGCGTCATAGCGATTGGTAATTTTTTCGATCTCCGCTTTAATAAAATCTACACATGACAACACCAGATCAGAAACTGCCGAAAAATCCAGTCCGGAGGGTTTCTGCTCACGGATATAGTAAAAAATATCCTCCATTGCATGGGCCACCTTTTCGATGTTATCAAATAGCATCATTGCCGATGAGCCCTTGATGGTATGCATAAACCGAAAGATCTCACTGACATCATCCGGGGTGAAACCACCGTTTTTTTCACTGCAGATGATCACCTGCTCCAGCTGCTCCAGATTTTGGATCGTTTCAAAAATGTAGACTTCCACCATTGGTTCGTTTTCGAAATTTCTTGTCACATTTGTCACCTCACGTACTTCGATTTTTCTTGAACTATCTTTTGTCTACCACAAACTGAATTATTTCGCCCTGATCGGCTAAAGCATCCACTTATTTAATAATCTGTTGCAATATCATTACAGATTACCCAATTAAGGCCTATTCCCTGTCATTTATACACCGATTTAGGGAATTTAAACAAAAAAATGATTTAGACGTTAATATTTCGAACAGTTCAGTTTTTTTTATCTATTTTTGCATAATTCCTGAGGCCTATTCATCGTTGACTGAACCTTAAACGACTAGCGGGCAAAAAAAGACGTTGTCCAACCAGATCCAAATAATCCGGTCGTGCAACGTCTTTACCACGAAATCTTCTGTATGTTAAGGCAATCCGTTTGTGCACATCGAAACAGCATCTGGAAATCGGACCTTTATTTCTTCAGTTGCTGTTTTTCTTTACGGGAATCCAGATTTCGCTTCTGTATTTAGGATCATGCATATCTGCACTTTCGTTCCAGAGCATTTCAGGGCCGTTTACGGATTCATATCCTGATGACGGAAACCATTCCGAATATATTCGGCCCCAAATGTTCTGTAGTGTTTTTGGAAATGGTCCTATTGATTCAAATACTGCCCAGGTATTCGACTCAACTTCCAATTTATCAAAATCTCCAACATCACTGCTTGTGGTTGCAACACCAATATAGTGATCGAGTGCTCCCTTTTCTTCCATTCTTCCTTCGGAAAAATTTGTCGATGCACTAATAATTCCGGCTGGTTCAATGTTGGATAAGCTTTTTAATTGAACGATTACTTCCGGCGTTAGCAGTTCATACATTTTAGTAATCTCTGGATTATCCCCACTAAAAACGATAGGTACTCTCTTTTTATACCCCACCAGTCTAAACGGTTCTTTTTCAATAATGCGATAATTCATTTCAGATCCTCCTTGAATTGATAATTGGAAGGTCATTCTGGGAAATGCTTTTATTTGGGCACTTTCGTTTCTTGCTTCAGACGGCAGAATACCATGTACAGAATAAAAAGCTCTGGAAAATGAATCGGCTGATCCATACTCATATTTCATCGCAATATCGATGATTCTTAAATTTGAATTCTTTAATTCCAGCGCCGCCAAAGTCAGACGTCTTCTTCGAATATACTCAGATAAGCTAATACCAGATAAAAAAGAAAACATGCGTTTAAAATGATATTCCGAACAGAGTGCAATTTTTGACAGTTCTTTAAAATCAATCACCTCTGTCAAGTGACTTTCAATATAGGTCAATGCATTATTCATACTGCTTAACAAATCCATTTCATGATCCCCTTCCAACAACATATTGTAAGCGATTCAAAAGATGGCGTAGTGAAAATCCGATCCAATTAGTGTAAACTAACCTGAAAAGAGGTTCAGGAGGTTTAGATATAATGGACGAATCAAAAAGACAGCTGTGGGAAGAGCGTTTCGAAGAACAGGCAATCAGCGGAATGACTGTCGACACCTGGTGTGCCGAAAAGCAGATCAGCAAACACACCTTCTATTATTGGAAGCAGCGATTCCGAAAAGAAAAGATGGAGCCAATTGAAAAAAATACTACAACGCCACTGTTTGCAAAACTCGAAATGCCGGCGGCTTCTGATGATCGAATAACGGAAGCCGGGCTGATTATCCGATGGCGGGGTTTTGAACTGATTCTGTCGGATCACCGTGATATCTCCCTGGCCACGCAGTTTATCAGGCAGCTTTCACAGTCATGATGGATCGGTTTATCAGAGGCACAACCCATATTTACATTGCCTGTGGTGCCACCGACTTCAGAAAACAGATGGATGGTCTGGCCGTCGTTGTCAACATAGAGTTCAAGCTGGATCCATTTTCGGACACATGTGCCTTTATCTTCTGCAACCGGAAAAGAAATGCCCTTAAAGTTTTACGTTACGACGGCAACGGCTTTATTCTGGCCAGCAAGAAGCTGCTCAACGGTATGAAATTCCAGTGGCCGAGAACCCCATCGGAAGTCAGAGAAATAACCGGCCAGCAGTTGCAGTGGCTGCTTCAGGGGCTTGAAATCGAGCAGAAAAAAGCCCTCCAGCCGGTGTCGATGACCCTTGAGAACAGCTGCTTTTGACAGCTGGAAAATCGTGTGATCCAACTCGGGATGATGGTATAAAACGGCTTTTTAAAGCCATTTAAACTTCGAAACTGGTAGCATTCTAGCGCTGAAAATGGTATAATAATACCAATAAAAAGCAAAGGAATGGATACCGATGACAGGACAGGAAGAACTGCAGATGCTCCGGGCGCTGGTGGAAAAACAGAAAGAAGAATTGGCTGCCAAAGACGAAATTATTGCCAAACAGAATATCCGGATTGAAAACATGGTGCAGGCACTTCTGCAGGCCAGAAAGAAACTGTTTGGTCCCTCCACCGAAACAACAAAAAACCTGGATGGACAATTGTCTCTGTTTGAATCAACCGAGGCACTCGCCAAAGAACTGTTTAACGAACAGCAGAAAATCACAGTCCCCAGTCATACCCGCAAAGCCCGTCAACCTGGAGTCCGGCAGGAAATGCTGGCCGGTCTTGCGAAGGAAATTGAAGAGTACATCATCCCGGACGATGAAGTCTGCTCCAAATGTGGCGGGGATCTGATGTTCATCGGCAAACGAATCGTTCGGACCGAAGTAACCTATGAACCGGCCAAACTGAAGGTGAAGCAGATTGTCCAGCAGATTGCCAAATGCACCCGGTGCGGAAAAGAAGGTAGTGAGAACCCGAAGGATCATTTTCAGAAAGCCGCCATCCCGGTGCCGGTACTCTCACATTCCATTGCCACGCCATCACTGGTGGCCCAGGTCATGTATCAGAAGTTTGCCATGGGGATGCCTTTTGCCCGTCAGGAAAAAGACTGGTACCGGTTGGGGCTGATTTTATCCCGGTCGAATATGGCCAACTGGACAAACCGCTGCAGCGAAGAATGGCTGACACCGGTTTATGAACGTATTCATGCCGAACTGCTCAGCTGTGAAGTGCTGCATATGGATGAGACACGGATCCAGTGTAACCGGGAAGATGGTAAAAAAGCCAGCAGCGATTCCTATATGTGGGTGATACGGAGTGGGGCATGCGAGCATATCCAGGCCGTTTTCTTCCATTACTCATCCAGTCGCAAAAGGGAAATTGCCAGGCAGCTGCTTTCCGGATTCCAGGGCTATTTAACGACGGATGCGTATACTGGCTATGATAAAGTGGAAAATATCCGGCGTAACTTATGTTGGTCGCACTGTCGCCGTTATTATATCGACAGCATCCCGCTGACCAGCAATGGAAAAGAAATCCCGGGTTCCAAAGGTGCCGAAGGCCGGGCGCACATCGACCTGCTTTTTAAAGTCGAGAACGAAATAAAGGATCTTACCTATGAGGAGATCAGAGAAAAGCGTCTGGAAAGGTCACGCCCCATCCTCGATGCCTTTTGGTCGTGGGTTGACGAAACGGCGGCCATTCCAACGACGAATGAAAAGCTGACTGCGGCCCTGAACTATTCCAGAAACCAGAAGAAATATCTGGAAACCTTCCTGGAAGACGGACGCCTTCCCATCTCCAACAATCTCTGTGAGGCCAGCATCAGGCCTTTTGCAACTGGCCGGCGAGCCTGGCTTTTTGCCGATTCGCCCAAAGGTGCCACCGCCAATGCGGTTCTCTATACGCTGGTGGAATCCGCCCGGGCCAATGAGCTCGATGTCTACGAATATCTGAATTACCTTCTGACTGAAATCCCCAACAGTGATTATCTGAACCAGCCGGAAGTACTTGAAAAATACCTGCCATGGTCTCAGGAATTACCTGAAGTTTGCAGACTCAATCATAACTACAAAAAGTGCCTCAAATGATGACATCAGTATAGCAGGTTTGAATCAGCCTTGCTATACGCCATCTTTTGAGGCACTTACCAACATATTATAAGAAGATAACTTCATTGATCCGACAATCTGTGCACAATTTAGTCGTTTTCGACAAATTCTCATTAAGCACTAACATCTAAATCGCATTGTACGAGCCAAAATTACTCCTTTTGATTGATTCATACGAAGTAATATTTCAGCTGTTTTCACATAGGAAAATTATACCACAATAAAAGAAAAAGCCCAGTAACACCGGGCTTTCCACACATCGTTTATTTTTCTTTTGACATCAATACGACCGTCTCAACGTGGAACGGATCGCTCGTATTGATGTCTTGCGAATTTCTTTGCAATTCTACGTTCATGGGAATACGTCTACTAAATATGCATGTTCAAGGGAATTTCTTACACAATATCTTGAGTGGTCAATTTGGATGTTTTCCCATGTACTTAATGGAATGATCGCATCAGAAGGATGACGGGTATGCATTTGGCTGCTTTTCTGTGCAAGTGACAGGTTGATGCTAGTATTTTTTAAGGATCGTTTCCGTTTACTGGAATATTTCCACGCTATTATGCTACTTTTATCCGTTCTTGGAAACAGGTCAAAATAACTGTGAAATTCTTGTCTAGCAATAAAATTGATACTAAAGATGTTGATTTAATACTAGCCTTTGCTCTAATCCATTTATATATATGTATTGTAATTGTCTCCTATCAAAAATCGGATTTGTGTCGTGAATAATGCTGTGATGATTCGGACAAACAATCATTTGATTAATTGAATCATTATTAAGGCTGGTAACAAAATAGTCTATATGATGCGCTTCCACAATTTGCGAATCATATTCTTCACCTATTGATTCGCCACATATCTGGCAGTGATAATTATATAGCAACTTTAAATTATCGCCAATCTTTTTGTTTAGCTTGCGTATTTTTACAGTACGCTCTGTTACTAACATGCCAGCAGATAAATCCTCAAAATCATGATTAAACATAGTTTCTATCATTCTTTCTTGCTTACCAAAAATTGCATGCTTGAGCGATGTCATATCATCCGCAGCTATAGTTTCAAGTACATAAGAATCATCATATTCCGTTGTGTATATGACCTGAATATTACGGCTGAAAAAACCAGTCTGTCCGGATTTTCGTGCCACCGAGTCCGGACAGTGGTTTCAAGTGTTCCGGTATCGTGCCAATTGGCTATTTACAGTGCTTAGAATCAATTCCGTAGATTTCCCGCATGGAGCGATCATGCTCTTTGTCAATATACTGGATTTCGATACTATGAGAATCATGGACGATTCGATCAAGAATGGCATCAGCTACGGTTACTTCGGGAAATTTGGTGTACCAGCCCAGTGGGGCAAACTGGGAACAGAAAATTGTGGAAACCTTTTTATGACGGGCATGGATAATCTCCAGTAAGTCCCGAGCTTCGGTTTCTGTTAGTTTGATCAGCAGCCATTCATCAAGGATCAGAAGCGTGTATTTCTGATAGTGCCTGATCGTTTCTTTGAATTTGCCCTCACCGCGGGCAACCGCCAGCTCGGCCAGCAGTTCCGGCAGACGGATGTATTTAGTGGCGTAATAGCGTTTGCAGGCTTCCATTCCCAGAGCACAGGCAATGTAGGACTTACCATTATGTGAATCTTTACATAAGGGTAATTATGTAAAGTCATGCGTTATGTAAAGTTGAGGGCAGAAATCACTAAAAATCAGAGTTTTTTTGTCTTGAACTTTACATAACCCTATAGAATGTATTTAGAGCAGAGCTCAAATATTTCTATAGGAGGATGTAAACAATGGAAGGATTATTAACCCTTGAAGAATTGATTGATACAGTTCTTCAAAAAATGCGTGAAATGGACTACGCAAAACAAACAATTCTCAACTATCAGCGTTTTTACCGCCGATTTCTAAATTTTGCGAATGAGCGAAACGAAGTCTATTTCACCGAGAATCTTGGAAGCTCGTTTTTGTTGGAAAACTATGGTTGTACACATGATACTATCCACGAGAATTCACCAACAAAAAAGATCTGTGTACAGGTACGCTATATTCGCGTATTGGGGGATTATCAAATCCATGGGATTATTCTTCGCAGGAAGCTTGGTCCGACTGCGGCATCCGTTTGCCCGAAACAGTTTCAGACTGCCTTCAATGGTTACCTTGAAGAATGCAAAAGCAGAAATCTGTCCGAACAGGGAAACTATAGCAGAATGAATCGCATCAGACATTTTATTTTTTATCTGAATGAGCATGGGATTGATGACTGCAATCGTATCGATGCAACAATACTTGCAGAATATATCAGAACATTCATCAATTATTCAAGTAAGTCAGTGACTTCAACTATGGTAGCGATTCGTTGTTTTCTTCAATATCTTTACCTGAATGAACTGACTTCTCAGAATATGGCGGATTCCCTTCCAAAAATCAAAAACTACTATGCGCCAGCGATGCCAAAAACATGGAAAACTGAGGAGGTGACAAAAGTTCTTTCATGCATAGACCGTGGAAACCCTACCGGAAAGCGGGATTATGCGATTCTTTTAATGGTAGCAAGATATGGTCTTCGATGTTCAGATATTAAAAATCTTAAGCTCGAAAATCTGCAATGGCATGACAGTACAATCCAGATAATTCAGCACAAAACAGGCAATCCCGTATCGTTTCCCCTTCTTCGTGATGTTGGATGGGCTTTGATTGATTATTTAAAAACTGGCCGCCCGAGAACAAAATCCGAGTATGTATTCGTCAGGCATGTTGCTCCTTTTGAAGCATTTACTCCGAATTCAGCGTTAAGCAGGATTCTTGTAAAATATATCAGGGAAGCCGGTATTCCGGTTACAAGAGAAACACCATTGGGAATGCATTCTTTGAGACATACACTGGCGAGTACTCTCCTTGAGGAAAATATACCACTTCCTGTTATATCAGAAATTCTGGGTCATTCCAATCTCAAATCTACGGAAATTTATCTGCATATCGATTATGCCCGCTTGAGAGAATGTGCGCTCAATCCCGAGGAGGTGTTTGACAGATGAATAAACCGTTAACGCTTGAGAAGGTTGTATCACACTACATTGAAGAAAAACGTAGCCTCGGATTTAAGTATGACAAAAATGAGCAAGTATTAAACCGATTTATTCGCCTTGCAGAACAGGAGGGATATACAAAACCGCAACTGGATGAAGCACTTGTGAAAATCTGGATTTCCAAAACAGTTTATGAGACAGAAAAGAACCGCCAATATCGCATTGGTGTTATACGGGGTCTGGCAGATTATATGATCCGACTTGGTTATCAGGCCTATGTTTATTCGGTGAAATCACGAATATTTCTAAACGACACCTACGAGCCACATATTTTTACCAATGATGAACTGGCAGAACTTTTCCAATCGGCAGCTAAAATGAGTGATACAGAGAAGTATCCATTTCGAAGCAGGCAGTATACACTGATCTTGAAGATGCTATACAGCACCGGCATGCGAAGTAGCGAACTTATGCAGTTGAAAAAGAATGATGTTGATCTTGATACCGGTATCCTCCATATCCGTGAAACGAAGTTTAAAAAGGAACGTTTTATCCCCCTTAATGAAACAATATTACAACAAAGTCAAAATTATGACAGATATATTCGCAGTTATGAACAATGGCAACAATCAGAGCATTTCTTTTTCAATAGTCAAGGCACATCTTTAAAAGATATTTATCATCCATATCGGTTGATTCTCAAAACTGCTGGCATATCCCATGGTGGGCGTGGAAAAGGACCGAGAGTTCACGATCTTCGTCACACTTTTGCAGTACATTGCCTGAGAAACTGGGTTCGAAGCGGAAAAGATTTGACCACGGCCCTTCCTTACCTGTCCGCATACATGGGACATTCCGGTATTCGAAGTAGCCAGTATTACCTACGTCTGACAGCAGAATTGTATCCGGATATTGTAAATACTTTGGATGTTGACTATGGTTGGGTCATACCTGAGGTGGATATTGATGAAGCCAACTGATTTTGCCAGATATCTGACTTCATTCCTTGGATCATATCTGCCGACTCTGAGAAATGTCAGTTCAAACACCGTCAGTTCCTATAGCGATACGTTTCGTTTGTTTTTACAGTATTACCAAAGCACCGCCGGCAACCGGATTGAGCGTCTGACTATGAAACAATTTAATACTGAACTGATTTCAGGTTATCTTGACTGGCTGGAAAAAGAGAGAAATTGCTCTGTTTCTACACGAAATCAGCGACTTGCCTGTATTCATGCGTTTGTGCGATATGTTGAAACGGAGCTTCCTGAAAATCTCTTTGAACTCCAGAAGATCATGGCAATATCATCAAAAAAATGCACTCACGAAAACATGACTTATCTTTCCGTTGAAGCGATGTCTGTACTTTTGAATGAACCGGATATTTCAACAAAACATGGTCGCAGAGACCTAATGCTTCTCACACTGCTTTATGATAGCGGTGCCCGTGTTCAGGAACTAATCAATCTTTCTGTAAAGGATGTTCGAACATCAGCCCCGGCCACCATTACCCTTTTGGGAAAGGGTAGAAAAATACGAAGTATACCTTTAATGAGTCGGACAAACAAGATGCTGGTTCAATATTTAAAGGAGCAGCAGTTTTGGGAAATACCCCAAAAACTGGATTCGCCGTTATTTTTTAATAGCAGGAATGAACGACTGACGCGAGCAGGTATTACATATATTATACAGAAGTATGTAGATAAAGCCAAAAACAATACCGAGATCATTTTTCCGGAGAAGGTTACTCCCCATGTATTTCGACATACCAAAGCCATGCACTTGTTGCAGTCAAATATAAATTTAATTTATATACGCGATTTCTTAGGACATGTAAGTATTACAACCACGGAAATTTATGCAAAAGCCGATTCGGAAACAAAACGCAAAGCTCTTGAAGCTGCTTATGTAAACGCAGAAGCTCCAATTCAACCGGACTGGAACGATGATAAAAATCTGATGGTATGGCTAAAAAACATTTGCAAATGAGTAATTATTATGTAAAGTTCAAGACAAAAAAACTCTGATTTTTAGTGATTTCTGCCCTCAACTTTACATAACGCATGACTTTACATAATTTCCAGTACCGGTTGCACCGGCAATGATAACATTGTGTGCTTCCCGGATGTATTCACAACTCGACAGACGTTCAATCAGACTTTTATTGAGCTTACGCCCTGTCTGATAATTGATGTCATTCACATTAGCCTGAGGTTGATCAAAACCAGCCTTTTTGATCAGCCGCTGCAGTCGATTATTCTTGCGGCTGGTATATTCCCGGTCAACCATCAGTCCAAACCGGTCTTCAAAGGGTATATTCGCCATGGTGGGATCATTCAGTTGCATTCGGAAGGCATCTGCCATTGATGACAGATGCATCTCAATCAGTTTGTTGAGGGTGGCTTCATTCGTCATGATGCTTACCTCCATAATAGCTGGCTCCACGGGTATAGCCGTATTGATTTTCAACCGATGATTCGTGATCATAATCTGGTTGATCGGATAGTTTATCCTGACCAGTTGTGAGAATGTTTTTCACACTCTTATAACTGGGATGAGGCGTATAGGACAAGGCCTTTTTACAGGCAGCTTCCAGACGATTGACCGAATATTTATCGGCCAGCTTTAACAGTCCCATGCAGGATTTGTAACCCTGCTGTTCGACCTTGAAGGAAGCTAGAATGGATTTAACCGTAATAACGGTATGTGGCCCGATTTTCTGGGCCCATTCAATGAAGCGTTCACCATTCCATTCCAGATATTTCTGATGATCCTCCGGCATATGCGCCTGAAGTGTACTGTACTGGTTGGGTCGACCATGGAGACGTTTGTGGGAGCAGATCCGCTGATTGTGATAGAAGACTTCAATAATCGATCGGGTTACTCGCACATCCACTTCCTGTTTGATGAATTCATAAGGAACCGAGTAATGC